>CAIZMD010000119.1 GCA_903933995.1 uncultured Bacteroidota bacterium | reverse complement strand
TTTGGCCAATTTGCAGCAGATCAACCAAGGAAAAAACAAACCCAAGCCACTTTTACTCAAAATTGCACCTGATTTAACCCAAGAACAATTGGACGATATTGTGGCACTTTCATTTGACACCCAATTAGATGGATTGGTAGCCACCAATACTACTATTAGTAGAGAAGGATTAAGCACCCCTAACCAAGAAGTAGCAGCTATTGGCGCAGGCGGATTGAGCGGTAAACCTGTTACCAAAAGGGCAACAGAAGTGGTGCAATATTTAGCACAAAACACCCAAGGAAAAATCCCCATTATTGCTAGCGGTGGCATTTTCACAGCGGCAGATGCCAAAGAAAAATTAGCAGCTGGTGCTAGTCTGGTGCAGGTATGGACCGGTTTTATTTATGAGGGACCTAGGATTGTGCGCAATATTTGCGAAGGCTTGGTAAGCTAACTAAAACTGAAACCTAAAGCTTCCAAAAATGCCAAACTTGTCACGCAATTCTCCGTGAACAGGTTGAGGTGCTGCTACACGCCAAACAAAATCTACCCTAAAGAATTTGAATATATTATCAACACCCGTACCCAATTCAATATAGGGTTGGCCGTCTAATGACCTATAAGGATAATTGCCAACATAGTTCAATTGCTTGTTCATATCGGTAAGGGTTCCTACAATTCCTTTGGCAGACCAAAACTGTCTAAATTTTAGTTTTCTGGTTAGTGGTATAAATTTAAAAATACCCGGACCAAAATTATGCTCCAGATTAATTCCAGCATATTGGTCTGTTAAGTATTCAAAACGATGCATCAGGTTGAAAGCATATTTGTTGTAATAAAACATTTCATTCCCAGGCAACATGTCTAGCATTTGATAAGGCAGGGTTCCAATTACTTTTCCCGCAAACACATTGTAGTAAAGGGTTCCAAGCGGTGGCACTTTTGCAAAATGGGAAATAGTCAAGTCCATTTTGTGGTAATCATAATTGCTATTAAATACTTTGGTAAAACCCTTGGTGTATTTAAAATCAATCACGGGATACAAACTACCCAAACTAACGCGCAAGAAATTGTCTTCAATATTTCTTTCTAAATAAGCATATCGCAAACGCAATGTGGTTTCAAAAGTATTGAATGGATTTGGTCCTTTTGACGGGAAATATTCTTTACCGGGCAGGTTTTCCAAAGCGGTATATTGTTTGCTTGATGCAGACAAGCCATAGCCTAAACCAATAGGTGTTTCTTTAAAGAATTCAATTTTCTTTTCTTCTAATTGTTGAAACTTAAAAGGAATATTGGGTCTACGAAACAGGGTTCCAAAAATATTATCGGTACCCATTTGGTCATAAGAAACCTGACCATTGTCTAAGTCATTTCTATAATACAATTTCAGGTAAGTCCAGTTCTCTCTATCAAATAACCACTTGGCTTCTCCCCCCCCTTTGAACATGCCGTCTTTGGTTCCATAAGCCCCATATCCGGTGAGGTATAATTTTTTATGAAAGCCTCGGTTGGTAGATAGGTCAAATCTAAATCGGGTGCCCTCCCAATTATTACCACTGATCCAATAATACCAAGGACCCAAACGAATATTACCCACGTCACG
>CAIZMD010000118.1 GCA_903933995.1 uncultured Bacteroidota bacterium | reverse complement strand
TGACTGGAGTTCAGACGTGTGCTCTTCCGATCTCAAACGGATAAGGAAAGCGCTCAAGTAGCTAATGCTTCTTAAAAGCTTTACGTATATTGTTACTCATTATTTTATTCAAATTAAGGTTTATGCGTACCATCTTGCTTTTGCTTATTGTAGTTGCTAGTCTTTCTAGTTTGGCACAACAACCCATTATTTCTCCCAATAAAAAATCAGTACTTAGTTCAGTTGAAAAACACCAACAAGAGCTGATCAACCTAAGTAATCAGGTTTGGAGCTTTGCAGAAATAGCCATGCGTGAAAACAAGTCAGCCAAGGTATTGGCCGATTATGCAGAGGCTCAAGGATTCCGAGTTAGTAGAGGAGTGGCTAAAATCCCCACCGCATTTATAGCAGAATATGGGAGCGGCAAACCTATCATAGGCATACTAGGTGAGTTTGATGCCTTACCAGGACTATCGCAAAAAGCACAGCCTACAAAGCAAGCTTTAAATGAAGGAGCACCAGGTCATGGTTGTGGACACAATTTATTTGGGGCAGGAAGTTTGGGTGCGGCAGTGGCCATTAAAGAACTCATCGCCGCAGGCAAATTAAAAGGCACCATTCGTTTTTATGGCACCCCAGCAGAGGAAGACCTTGCTGGTAAAGTATATATGGCTAGGGATGGTTTGTTTAATGACTTAGATGTTTGTCTTGACTGGCATCCCGATTTTGAAAACAAAGCCAATATGCAAAGTTCTCAAGCAGTCACTGATTATACCATTAGTTTCAAAGGAAAATCGGCACATGCAGCGGCTGATCCCTGGAATGGAAGAAGTGCTTTAGACGCAGCTGAATTATTTGCACATGGCATGAATAGTTTGCGTGAACACGTGAAACCAAGCGTGCGCATGCACTATGTGTATACCAAGGCTGGTAAAGTGCCCAATGTGATTCCTGATGAAGCAGCTGTTTGGTTGTGGATCAGAGATAGTAAAAGAAGTGGCGTGGCCGATGTTGCCGAGAGAATGATGGATATTGCCAAGGGTGCTGCTTTAATGGCTGGTGTGCAATATGAGGTTAAACTCAATAGTGGTCTCTATGAATTATTGCTCAATGAAACAGGTGCAAAGACTTTACAAAACAATATGAATTTGGTAGGACCCATTAGTTATACCAAGGAAGAATTGGATTTTGCCAATACCATTATGAAGGAATATGGCATGGAAGCCAAGGGCATCAGTGGCGGCATTAAACCCATGGAGCAAACCAAGGAAACACCTCCTGGCGGAAGTACCGATGTAGGAGACGTGAGTTACCTGGTTCCAGAAATTACTTTATTGGCTACTACGGCTCCCAATGATGCGCCTTGGCATTCATGGGTAGTGGTTGCTTGCGGCGGTATGAGTATTGGTCATAAGGGCATGCTCTTTGCTTCAAAATCTTTGGGCACAACCATGGTAGACCTTTTTGAAAATGAGCAACTCAGAAAAGAGATCAAAGAAGAGTTTATCAAACGCAAGGGCAAGGAAGTATGGAAAGCCATGTTGCCAGATGCCCCACCGCCGGTTCCAAAAGACCAATAACAGACATGATATTTACAATAAAAAAATGCGGACCGCCAACTGTCCGCATTTTTTTGTTTAGTTGTATTCCTTAGAATCCAAAAGTCAATCCTGCCATCAGGTTAAAGCGTTTGCTATTATAGCCCACCACATCAAAGTATTCCTGATTGCTGATATTTCTTAAGTCTATAAAACATTTGGTGCGCTTGGTTAGAGCATATCCCATATAAAGATCAAGGGTTGTGTAAGCAGGCATTTTTTCAGGACCCGCATCATAAGTGCCTTTTAGCCTAGTGCCAATATAGCGGAGCGATGGCATGAGGGTAAGTTTTGTAGTTGGTTGCCAAGTGAATACCGTATTGATGATAAAATTGGGTCTGCGATAGAGGTTCTTGGTTTTCACGCCTTTGTTATCTCCTTCACCATCAACATAAGTAGCATTCAAAATCCAGTCAGTTTTGCTACTAAATTTAAAATGGGTTTCCAATTCAAAACCATAATCGTGTTGCTGGTCGCGATTAATGTATTGGCTAGCAAAATTGCTGGGGTTGGTATAGAATACAATCAAGTCTTGAATGTCTCTTTTGAATCCCGCTACGCGAACACTACTCCTACCCTTTTTGTCTAAGAATGAAACGCCTAATTCATAGTTATGACTTTTCTCTGGACGCAGCCCTTTGTTTCCATATTCGCTATAGAGTTGATACAAGGAGGGGATTTTATAAGCAGAAGAAATATTAATAAACAATTTTAGTTGTTGATTAATATGGTAAGATGGATTAATAGTAAAAGTGCTATTGTTGCCATAAATATTATGACGGTTAATTCTAAAACCTGCTTCAAAATCAAAACCTGCCAAATCCTTTAAAAGAATAGAATTATACCAAGACAGGTTATTGGCTTTGGCGGAATCGCCAAGGGCTGTTTCAAATGGACCAAAAGAACTAATACTCAAATA
>CAIZMD010000117.1 GCA_903933995.1 uncultured Bacteroidota bacterium | reverse complement strand
GTTTAGATGAAATACATCCGGTGATCAGTGGTAATAAATGGTACAAACTGAAGTATTATTTAGAAGACGCCATTCAACAAGGCGCTAAAGAAATAGCCAGTTTTGGGGGGGCTTATTCCAATCATTTGGTGGCATTGGCCCTGGCTTGCAAAAATGCAGGTCTTGGTTCCATGGGTTTTGTCAGGGGTGAAGCCGGACCAGTATCTTCCCCTACACTAGAAGCTGCTAAAGAATATGGAATGCAGCTGGTTCATATAAGCAGGGAGCAATACCAAAACAAGCAAGCCATTCAAAATCAATATCAAGCCATTGGGCGCTATTTTGTGTCCGAAGGTGGATCTGGGGCCTTGGGTGTTCAAGGTGCAGCAAGTATCATGGATGAATTTGATGCAAGTATTTATAGCCATATAATCTGTTCTGTGGGCTCTGGCACTATGGCAGCAGGGCTACTCTCCAAACTAGCACCCCATCAACAACTGATTGGCATTAGTTCTCAAAAAAACAATCATGAGCTTAAAAACGCCTTATTACTGCAATGTGGAATTGACAAACAGGGTCAGTTTGAATTGGAAGAAGATTTTCATTTTGGTGGATTTGCCAAACACCCTCCTGAACTTCTAAGCTATATGTTTGAACTTTGGGAAAGGGAATCCTTACCTACGGATATTGTCTATACTTCTAAATTATGTTTTGCCGTGGAAGAACTGATTGCCCGCAATAGGTTTGAAGCTGGCGGCAGAATTTTAGTGATTCACAGCGGGGGCCTGCAAGGAAACCAATCTTTAAATAAAGGCATACTCCCCTTTTAATCCACTATTTCAACTTTATCTTTGCCGCCATGAAATGGTTTTCTCCCTACTATTTTTTCTTATTGGTTTGCATCAGCCCTTTTACATGGTTAGCTGCACAAGAAACCCTACCCCATTTTAAGGTCAAAGACTTAGGCAAACAAGGGGTACAGGTTGCTTGGTTAAATCCCTTTAAAAACTGTCAACAACTATCGGTACAAAGATCAACAGATTCCATTCAATTCAAAACCATTTTACACGCGCAAACCCCCAATATGTATGATAATGGGTTTGTAGACAAAGCCCCAATTGAAAGACCTCTTTTTTATAGAATCTATTATGTACTAGATGGAGGAAAATTTTATTTTTCATCTATTCAATCTATTCAACCCAACCAAGTAAATAACTTAAGCAGTGCAAGTACCTGGAAACCTTCATCCTATGTATTTTGCAATGGCAAGGGTACTCCTACTATTTTATTGCCAGCGGCCCGCAAACACTTGTACAGATTGGTTTTTAAAGAAGAAAATAGCACAACTATTTTTGAAATCAATGCCATCAAAGATGTTGAGACTTATTTAGACAAAGCCAATTTTGTGCATACAGGATGGTTCCTATTTGACTTATATGAAGATGGTCAACTAAAAGAGCAAGGAAAGATTTTAATCCAAAAAGACGCGGCTAGCCGCTGATTAATTGGCAAGAAAAAACTTGTTCAAAATGTTTCTTAACACGATACTTCACTTCTTCCATGGGTATGTCTTTACCTAGTTCTTTTGCCAAGGAAGTCACTTGTTTGTTTTCTATTCCACAGGGAACAATAAATCCAAAATAATCCAAATTGGTATTGACATTAAACGCAAAGCCATGCATGGTAATCCATCGGCTGCACTTAATACCCATGGCACAGATTTTTCTAGCTTTTACAGGATCCAAAGGGTCTAGCCAAACACCAGTTTCTCCCTTACTTCTTTCTCCATGTAACCCATAGTCTGCCATGGTCAAAATAATCACTTCTTCTAAACTTCTGAGATACCAACCCAAATCAGGTTGAAATTTTTCTAAGTCTAAAATGGGATAGCCCACCAATTGTTCTGGACCATGAAAAGTAATATCACCACCCCTATTAATGTGGAAGTATTCAATTCCCTTGTCTTTTAACTGTTGATCTCCAATTAACAAGTGCTCAATTTTGCCACTCTTACCCAAGGTATACACGGGCGGATGCTCCACAAATAATAAGTGTTGCATAGTGGGTACTTGGTCTGGAGGAACCTCTCCCAACTTCCTAAAAGCCGCTTTGATATCGGCATTTTCCTTGAGCAATTGCTCTTGGAAATCCCAAATAGGCTGGTAGGATCTCTGACCCAAGTCTTGAAATTGCACTTGCTGTTGCATGCCGTGAAATTAAGCAATATGGGCTTATGAGGGAACATTCCTATTTTTACCGGATGGAAACAGCCTCAGATTTTATTGCTGACGAAGGATCGGAAGAACTATATGAAAGAAAAGCCTTTACGGTTAACAAGGGACAAGAGCCTTTGAGGATTGACAAGTTTGTGAAAATGCATATTGAAGGGGCTACCCGCAATAAGGTTCAGAACGGTATTGACGCAGGTTTTGTAACGGTAAATGGAAAGATTGTTAAACAGAATTATAAGGTTAAGCCAGGTGATGAAATTGTATTCCTGAGCTATATTAATCCAGAACACACTGAACTTAAGCTAGAAAATATTCCGCTCAATATTGTCTATGAAGATGATACCCTAATGGTCATCAACAAGCCCGCCAATATGGTGGTACATCCCGGCGTAGGAAATTTTTCAGGTACGCTACTTAATGGTGTTGCCTACTATCTAAAACAACAAAATCCTAATTTGGATGAAGATGCATTACCCCGTTTTGGATTGGTGCATAGAATTGACAAGAATACCACGGGATTAATTGTACTAGCAAAAACTGGAGAAGCTGCCGCACACTTGGCCAAACAGTTTTTTAACCATACGGTTTCTAGAAAATATATGGCCTTGGTCTGGGGCGATGTAAAGGAAGACGAGGGCACTATTACGGGACATATTGCTCGCCACAAACAGCATCGGAAAATGTTTGATGTTTATCCAGAAGGTGAAATAGGCAAACATGCTATTACGCATTATCGGGTATTAGAAAGATATAATTATGTAACCCTTGTAGAATGCGTATTGGAAACAGGGCGCACCCATCAGATTAGGGTACACATGAAACATATTGGACACACACTTTTTAATGATTTTGAATACGGAGGAGACAGAATTCTAAAAGGAACCATTTATACTAGGTACAAACAATTTGTAGACAATTGTTTTGAAACCTGCCCCAGGTGTGCCTTACACGCCAAAACATTGGGATTTGTGCATCCAGTTACGGGCAAAGAAATGTTTTTTGAATCGCCCATCCCGGTAGACATGGAGCAAGTAATTGCTAGATGGAAAAACTATATTGGCAACAAAAACGAGCTCTAGTTGAAAAGGCAGCAACCCATACGCAGTCTGGCAAAAAAAATCATGACAATGCTACCTATAGCATTGACCAAGAATGAACGCTATGACAGATTAACCCAACGGATTATTCAACAGGTCTGCCAACCCAATAGCAATTGTATTGATATAGGTGCACATGAGGGTAGAATCTTGGCCATGATGCTTGATGCGGCCCCTCTGGGTAGGCACCATGCATTTGAGCCAATTCCATCTCTCTATGAACAATTGAAAAAAGATTTTGGCCCAAGGGCGATGATTCACCCTCAAGCCCTTTCTAATCAATCAGGCCATACCCATTTTAATCTGGTTTTATCAAATCCGGCATTGAGTGGCATAAAAAAAAGACCTTACTGGAAAAAAGAAATAGATCAACCTATTCAAGTAGCTACAGCAGTTTTAGACCATTTGATTGATCCATCAGAACAAATTGATTTGATTAAAATGGATGTGGAAGGTGCTGAATTATGGGTATTGGAAGGTGCTATCAATACCATTAACCGATGCCAACCAGTTATACTATTTGAATGCGGTAATATGGGGGGACAAGTCTATGATTTTTCTGGCAAAGACGCATTTGACCTATTGGATTTACGGCTGAAATACCGGATATTCACATTGGATGCTTGGTTAAAGCATGCTCCGGCTTTGGAGTTTCAAGATTTTCAAAAACATTTTGATCAAGGAACGGAGTTTTTCTTTTTGGCCACACCCAAATAGTTTCAATAAAAAAAACTGAATGAACAAAGCTCAAATTGTACATGAACTGCTAGAAAAACACCAGGCATTCACGGATTATTTGGAACCCATGAATCAGTCTGATTTTCTATTTGCACATCCGCATAAATGGTCAGCTGGACAGCAGTTGGATCACTTGATAAAATCTACCAAACCCCTTTTAATAAGTATACGACTGCCAAAATTTGTTTTGAAATTAGTGTTTGGCAAAGCCAATAGGGCTTCCAAAACATATGAAGGATTGGTAGAGAAATACCAACTAAAATTGCAGGAAGGTGGTAGGGCAACAGCGGCTTTTATTCCACCCCCTATTGCTTTTGAGCAAAAGTTAGCCCTTTCAAATCAACTCAACAAAATCATCCAACAACTCACTAAGGGGATTAGCAGTTTTACCGAAAAAGATTTGGATACCATTATACTCCCACACCCCTTACTTGGTAAAATTACTTATAGAGAAATGATGTATTTTACCATTTGCCATGTGCAACACCACCAGGGGCTAATCAAAAAAGCATTGGAAGAAAGAAGCCATTAATTTACAAGGGGTCTCCCCTAAAATTAAAATTGAGCGAGACTTGGTGAAATAAATTCTGCTGATAAAAACCAGTGGCATAATGCATGTGCAGTTTATCTAAGAGCAACCCAACACCCATGGTGAATCCATTCAACCCATTGGTCATATTGTATGCATTTAAACTCTGTCTTCTCAAGAGGTTTAGCCCCATATTTACTTGAAATTTTTCGCTTAAAAAGACCTCAGTAGAGAAAACCAAATGAGATAAGAATTTCTGCGCACCGGTATTGCCCCTGTTTGGATCTATCCCTTCCAGTTGGTTAAACGTTGTATCGTTATATAAAATATTCCAACGGTGCAAATGGTGGGCAGTTATTGAAAATTGAAAAGGCGCTTTTGCTAAACGTTTGGTTATTCCCATTTGCAAATCAAAGGGTAATTCTTCTTTGGGCTGCAAACCATCATAGGTTTTTAATTGAGCCCCCATATTCTTCACCAAGATACTGGCTTGCAGTTCCGATTCTTCATCATGGTAAGCCAACCCTACATCAAAGCCAATACCACTAGATTGATATTGACCATAATTAGAACCAATAAATTTGGCGTTCACCCCATACCACCATCGTTCATGGTATTGTTTTGAAAACCCCAGTTGAACCACATAATCCTTGGGTTGAAAAGTTCCCAAGACATTTCCTGATGCATCGGTTTGGGTTAGATTTCCGTAATTTAAATATTGCACCCCAAAAGAAAGATTGCTATTGTATTTGCCCAAGTGCATGGCGGTATTAAAACCATATTGTTGCAAGCCTTGGGCAAAACTGTAAAAACCTGCATTCACCCCACCGTGCATCTCATCTCTTAAAAGCGCTGGGTTATAAAATGCCAATCCCAAGTCTTTTCCAATGCTTGAAATATTTACTCCGCCTAAAGAAGCCTGTTTTGCAGAAATAGGTTGATTCAGAAAATTAAACACCGCATTACCACCCAGCGTCTGAGCTGACAAGTGTATGGAACCTAAACATACCACACCAAGGAATATTGGGATTATGCGCTTCATTCAAGCTCAAATCTAAGCAGGGATAGCTTATTTGCCAGAAATAAAAAATCCCCCGAGTCCGGGGGATTTAAAATTGGTTTATAGCTATTAGACCAGGGCCAGCTCTAAGACCTGTTGCATGGTTTTCACATAATGAAATTGCATACCCTTGATAAAATTGCTGTCTATTTCTTTTACGTCTTTTTCATTCATGCTGCAGAGGATGATTTCTCTTAAGCCAGATCGCTTTGCAGCCAAGACTTTTTCCTTGATCCCACCTACAGGCAAGACCTGACCTCTTAGGGTTATTTCACCAGTCATGGCCAAATAAGACTTCACTTTTCTACCGGTGAATGCGGAGGCCAATGCCGTAAGCATGGTTACACCAGCACTAGGACCATCTTTTGGAACAGCGCCTTCTGGAACGTGTATATGGATGCTTTTTTTGGCAAAGACTTCTGGGTCAATGCCGTTTTTACGAGCATTGGCTTGTAAGAAACTCAAAGCCGTACTAGCGCTCTCCTTCATCACATTTCCAAGGTTACCGGTGAGTTTCATATCGCCCTTACCATCGCCAACAATGGCTTCAATAAAGAGAATATCACCACCCACATAGGTCCAGGCCAAACCAACAGCCACCCCAGCCATATTGGCTGTCTTATAGATTTCATTGCTATACCTTGACTGACCCAAAATTTTCTCAACATCTACTGCCGTTAAAATGGGTTTTACTTTTTCTTTTATAGCCAACTCTTTGGCTTGATAGCGCATAATAGAGGCCAACTGTCTATCCAATTCCCTTACGCCACTTTCTCTGGTATATTGTTCAATGACTTTCTCAAGAACCTTGTCATTGATTTTGAAGTTGACATTTACCAATCCATGTGCTTCCTTTTGTTTGGGCAATAAATGTCTTTTGGCAATTTCCACTTTCTCTTCTACCGCATAACCACTAAGATCTATGATTTCCAAACGGTCTCTGAGTGCGGGTTGAATATTTTGGATATTATTGGCGGTAGCAATAAATAGGACTTTGCTCAAGTCATATTCTAACTCCAAATAATTGTCATAAAAACTATGGTTCTGTTCAGGATCCAATACTTCTAATAAGGCAGATGAAGGATCGCTGCGGCCATCCATTCCTATCTTATCAATTTCATCTAAGATCATTACTGGGTTAGATGATTTGCACTTTCTAATTTGCTGTACAATTCTTCCTGGCATGGCACCTATATAGGTTTTCCTATGCCCCCTGATTTCACTTTCATCATGCAAACCACCCAAGCTAACGCGCACATATTTTCTACCAATAGCGTGTGCAATTGATTTTCCCAATGAAGTTTTACCAATACCGGGAGGGCCTAAGAAACAAAGGATGGGACTTTTCATGTCTCCCTTTAATTTCAATACCGCTAAATATTCAATAATCCGGCTCTTGATCTTGGTCATGCCATAATGATCCTTGTCTAGCACTTTCTGTGCGTTCTTCAGGTCATAATTATCCGCTGAATAATCCTGCCAAGGCAGGTCTAACATCAGGTCTAAGTGATTGTATACAATACTATAATCAGGAGTGGATGCATGCATCCTTTCTAATTTCTCAATGCCTTTGTTGAATAGGTTTTTAGCAGCTTCAGGCCATTTTTTTCCCTCTGCCTTTTTCTTCATATCGGCAATCTCACGGTCATTACTATCACCACCCAATTCATCTTTAATGCTCTTGAGTTGCTGTTGTAAAAAGTATTCCCTTTGTTGCTTATCCAGTTCCGTCCGAGTCTTATTGGTCACTTTATCCTTGAGCTCAGCGTATTGTAATTCTCTATTCAGAATATGAATGAGGTGCTCGGCTCTTTTATGAATATCATGAATCTCTAACAAGCTTTGCTTTTCAGCTAAGTCACTATTGAGATTGCTACTCACAAAATTGATTAAGAAACTTGGGTGCTCAATATTCTTTAAAATAATAGAAGCTTCTGTGGGCAGGTTGGGAGACAAATGAATGATCTGTGCAGCCAAATCTTTGATACTTGCTACATAGACTTTAAAATCATCTTCTATGGGTAATTCGTCTTCTGGGAACAAGCGAATATTGGCGGTGAAATAAGGATCATCCGTCTTCATTTCCAATAATTCAAAACGCTTTTTACCTTGGATGATAATGGTGGTACCACCATCAGGCATCTTAATCAATTTCACAATCTTGGCTACCGTGCCAATCTTGCAGAGCTCTTCAGCCGTGGGTTCTTCAATATTGGCGTCTTTTTGAGCCACTACCCCAATGAGTTTGTCTAATTTATAGGCATCATTTACCGCTTTGATACTCTTGTCTCTTCCTACTGTAATAGGAAGTACCACACCTGGAAAGAGCACGGTGTTTCTAAGCGGTAGAATGGGTAAAATATCAGGAATCACCAAGTTTTTATCCTGTTCCCCATCCTGTTCATTGATAGGGATAATAGGCATAAAATCGGTTTCGTCTTCAGAACGGAAAAAAAGGTTTTCTTTCAACATAGTCTAATCTTTGGTCAATCTGTCACACCCAATTCATCAAATGTATTTAAAGAGGGGGGAAGAAACTAGAGCAAGAACGATGCCACTGACAGCAAAGCTGCAAAAATGGTACAAACTGGCACAAAAAAAAATCCTCCCGTTTTTCGGGAGGACCTTCTTGCAAGAAGTAATATTGGAAATACTAGGTATTTCTACAATTTTTACTATAAATTATTTCTTAGCAGCAGAATCAACTTTTGCAGCAGCAGAATCAACTTTTACAGCAGTAGTGTCAACAGTTACAGCAGGAGTGTCAACAGTTACAGCTGGAGAATCAGCTTTAACTTCTTTGTTCTCACCATTGTTACAAGCAGTCATTAAACCTGCTACAGCCAAAATTGCGAATACTTTTTTCATGTAATGATTTTTTTAAAAATTTTTAATTTGCGCAAAGATAATGGTCCAGAATAATTTTACAAATAAAATAACATATATTTTTTAGTGTAATAACCTACTTCTTTCTAAAGAAAATTCGAATAGGAACCCCAGTTAGTCTAAACTTAGTCCTCAGTTGGTTTTCCAAATAGTTTTTATAGGCCGATTTAATATCGTCTGGATAATTGGTAAAAAAGGCAAAAGAAGGCACAGCCGTAGGCAATTGGGTTACATATTTAATTTTTACCGTATTCCCCCTAACTACTGGTGCGTGATAAGCTTCTACCGCTTTGAGCATGATCTCATTAAGCTGAGAAGTTGGAATTTTGCGATTCCTATTTTCATATACATCCAATGCCAATTCAATGGCTTTGAAAATTCTGGTCTTTTCTGTAACCGAGATAAACAGAACGGGCACGTCAGTAAAAGGCGCCAATTTGGTCTTTAGTGCTTTCTCATAGTCTCGGGCCGTATTGGTTTCTTTTTCAACCAAATCCCATTTATTCACAAGTACCACAATCCCTTTTCCTTTTCTAGTAGCTAGTGAAAAGATACTCACGTCTTGAGCAGTAACGCCTTTTCCTGCGTCAATGAGCAACATACAAACATCGGCTTCATCCATGGCTTTGATGGCCCTGATAATGCTATAGAATTCTAGGTCTTCTTTTTCCTTGTTTTTCTTTCTAATACCAGCCGTATCTATTAACATGAATTCCTTTTGGAACATATTATAGTGGGTATGGATAGTATCTCTGGTGGTACCAGCAATATCACTTACAATGGTTCTTTCTTGACCAATTAAGGCATTGAGTAAGGAAGACTTACCTGCATTGGGCTGACCAATGATGGCAAATTTAGGAAGTGAGTTCTCGCGCAATGTTTCATCAGAATCTTCCTCCTTCATTCCTTCTGTAACCGCATCCAAGACTTCTCCTGTTCCAGTACCAGTGATAGAACTAACAAAATAAGTATTTTCAAAACCCAAGCTATAAAACTCAGTTGCTTCTAATTGGCGCGTTCCATTATCCACCTTATTTACTACCAGGTAAACTGGTTTGGTAGTTCTGCGTAACAAGTCTGCCATGGTATCATCTAAATCTGTGATGCCAGTAACCACGTCTACCATGAATACAATACAATTGGCTTCATCAATGGCAATTTTTACTTGCTTGCGAATTTCGCGTTCAAATACATCATCAGTATGTGGAACAAAACCGCCCGTGTCAATCACGTTAAAGGTTTTACCATTCCAGTCTGTTACGCCATATTGACGATCACGGGTAACCCCGCTAATATCGTCTACAATGGCTTTACGCTCTTCTAATAAACGGTTGAAAAAAGTACTTTTGCCCACATTGGGTCTTCCTACAATGGCTACTGTATAACTCATAATCCCTAATTGTTGTGTTGTTTATTTATATCCGTATTCTCTTAAATGCATGTCATTGTCACGCCATTTGGGGCGCACTTTTACAAACAATTCAAGGAATACTTTTGAGCCAATAAATTGTTCTATATCGGCCCTGGCCAAAATGCCAATTTCTCTAATCATTTTGCCCTTTTCTCCAATGATGATGGACTTTTGGGTATCCCTTTGAACAATAATATCAGCCTGTATTTTTACAATATCTTCCCGCTCTTTGAACTCGTTAATCAGCACAGCTGCATGATAGGGAATCTCGTCTCCAAACAATTGGTAGATTTTTTCTCTAATCAATTCCGATACAAAGAATTTGGTAGGCAAGTCACTCAAGTCTTCTTCACTGTAAAAGGGATGCCCCTCTGGCAACAAAGAAAGAATGGCGTCTAATAATTTATTCAAATGCACTTTTTGGAGTGCGGAGATTTTTACAATCTTAGTGCAGTAAGATTTTTCTGCAAAGAATTTTTCAGCCAAGGCCAATCGACCATTGCCGGCTTTGTCAATTTTATTTAAGACCACCAGACCTGGTACTTTCAACCTGAGTTTTTGAAAAATGCCATCAATCTCTTCTAGGTCTTCATTTGCATCAACAATGAGCAGGGCAATATCAGCGTCTTCTAAAGCGCTTTTCACTGACTGCATCATGTGTTCGTGCAACTTGTACTGTGGATCAATAATGCCCGGGGTATCAGAAAAAATCACCTGATATTCATCTGGCTTGTTTAAAAAAGCCTTGATTCTATGACGGGTAGTTTGAGCCTTCGGCGATGTAATAGCCATCTTCTCTCCCACCAATGCATTGATGAGCGTACTCTTGCCCGCATTGGGCTTGCCAAAAATGTTTACAAAACCTACTTTCATCTGGTATAACCCGGCTAATGCTAAAGAGAAACCGGGAATTTTGTTTTATGTTTTGGGGCAATGCTGCCCCGGCCGTATATTTCTAATAATAAATATACAAATAACAAAGGCCTCAAACGAGGCCTTTTATGTTGCGAGAGGAGGGATCGAACCTCCGACCTTCGGGTTATGAGCCCGACGAGCTACCGCTGCTCTATCTCGCGATATAAGATTGAAACAATATCGCTTTTATGCCCATTCTATTTTCTTTCTCACTTACCAGTTCTTGTTGAATGGGGAGCAAAAGTAGGGTTTACAGGCTTACCAACCAAAAAAAACTAATTAATTGTCCGCTTTTCTTTTAACAGAAGCTCCCCCGCTACTACTAATATTTCGGATCATTCCCTCTCCCTTATAGTAGATATTACTGCCTCCACTGGCTTCTGCATTCAGTTCTTTATTGATGGTTACACCAATATTAGAAGCTCCAGATGCATCCAGTTTTCCATAGTCTGCTTTTAAGTCATAAGCCTTGATATTGCATGCACCACTTGCGTCAATTTCAAGCTTTTCCGCTTTTCCAGAAACGCGTATATTAGAAGCTCCACTAGCATCTAGTTTCAAAAGACCTACTTGCAATTCTCCCGTATAATCACTAGCACCAGATAATTGAATTTTTAATTCAGGTACTTTTATGGCTTCGGTTGATTTTACATTACAAGCTCCAGAAGCTTCAACCCTGGTAAGGTTCTTAAAAGTAACATAGGCTTTCATTTTGTTATTCCCCCATGTTTTCCAATTCCAACCTTTCCCATCAAAATAGATATGCAGGGTACCATTCTTCACTTCTGTTCTAATTCTACCAATAGCTTCTGAAGAACTGGCGCTAACCGCGGCCGCTTCTTCATTTCCTTGAGAAAGAAATAGATCAATGGCTCCAGAAACTTCTACGGCCGTGAATCCAGATACCATTCTGGCTTCTGCATTGGCGTCAAATACTAAGTTTTTCTCATTTTGGGCATTGGCTGAAAAAAATCCCAAACCCAATCCCAGTAATAATATCAATTGTTTCATTTGTTGCATTTTATATTGAAACGAGGCAGCGGGCCTAAAGTTACAGTTGGTTCGTATAAATTAAAACCTAATTTTGCCTCAGAACATTCCTCGGGGTGCTAAGTGTGCAAACACTGGCTGAGAAAATACCCGTTGAACCTGAACAGGGTAATGCCTGCGAAGGGAAGGTGTACTGTACTCATTTACGGCAGATCCTCTCCATTAGCTATTCCCTGTTCCCATTATTAACTTTTAAATCAAGAAAAATGAAAAAGTTTCTGGGAACAACCGCGTTTATCATGCTAACATTGTTCACCATGGCTCAAGGGCCAAAAACACCGGTTATTGGAAGACTAACCGATGCCCAATCCAAAGCACCCATTGCAGGGGCACAAGTAAAACTGGGTAATGCCAATACCCTAACGGATGAAAATGGTCAATTTCAACTTGGGAAATTCCCGCAGGGTAACTACAACCTATCTATTAGTAGTTTGGGATACAAAACCTACCAAAACACCGTAGCGGTTGGCAACAAAGCCTTAGACCTAAGCCTGTCTTTAACGCCAACCAGCTTGTATTTACAACCCTTAGAAGTTAAAGCAACAAGGGCCGCCAGTACAGCTCCTTTTGCCAAAACCAATTTGAGTAAGGAACAAATTGCAGCCAATAATTTGGGGCAGGACCTCCCCTTTTTATTAAACCAAACAGCATCGGTAGTAGTTAATTCTGATGCTGGAAATGGGGTTGGTTATACAGGGATTAGAATTAGGGGAACCGATGCTACCAGGATTAATCTAACCTTAAATGGAATCCCTTACAATGATGCGGAAAGCATGGGTACTTTTTTTGTAAACATTCC
>CAIZMD010000116.1 GCA_903933995.1 uncultured Bacteroidota bacterium | reverse complement strand
GTCATATTTGCGTGGGATAAACCAAATATCGCTCAAACTAAGTCCAAAAGACAAACGGATAAAGTTTTCTGTAATATTATTAACAGAAGTACCACGTTTACCAAATTGAATAGCAGTATTGACAATGGTAAACTGATTGCTATAAGTATTCCATTTTCTAACTGGGATGCCCAATCCAAAAGATCCCCCAGTGGTTTTCAAACCTTTACCATCTGCGTTAATACCTTCCTGACCAGTAAAGAATCCAAAGCGATAATTCACGGTTCCCCAATAAGATCTTCCACTAACAGGGTCTGGTGAAATTTGTGCTCCCACTTTGAACATCCAACTATCAGTTAGAGCATCGGCCTGGCCATAATATTTATATTGACTCCATTTAGAGGCAGTGTATTCAGCACCAATGCTCCAGATATCAAACAATCCCCTTGGGGCTAAAACAGTTTTTCTAAAAGTAATACCAGCGGCATAATTGGTGGGCATGGTAATGGTTCCTTTTTGATTGGCCACATTATACACCGTGTCAATACCAACCAACTCTCCAATAGAATTAAATGCAACAGTAGTACGGTCAATATCTTGTTTGGCCTTCATGTCATTACCCAAAGTTCCACTCACACCCAATCTTACCAAATAGGTTTCAGTGGTTTTGATTCTTGGGATATTGACTTTTTTAATGGCAAATTCCCACTGACTTCCACCAGACAAGAAGAATCCGCTAAATGTGCTAGTTGAACCAGATTTAGACTGTTTGTATGCAATAGAATCATTGACAAAACTCACAAAAGTAGAAATCTCTTTTCGGCCAAAATTGATGCCGGTATTAAACCCAATACTAAAGCCTTTCCATTTTTTACCTAATCCAATAAAAGCTTGGTTTAAACCACCTGTACCACTATACGTTCTTTGAATACTATCTCCGGCAGCTCTTCCATTTTCAACAATACTGTAGTTAATCCTGCTCAGGGGTCTGAGGCCAAACGCCATACCTATGCCTCTTTTCTTGTTAAGGGGCATACCCAGTGCAAAATAAGAAGGGATTAAGTAGTTAGATCCAAACTTTCCAGAGGGATTATTGCTTCTAAGTGTTCTAGCATCATAGGTCAATCCTATGTCATAAGAAATCAGAAACAAATTGCTATAAGCGGCTGGATTGGCAAAATTCACGGTTTGACCGTTGTTATTTGCTGTACCATCGGCATAAGCCGCACCCAAACCACCCATTCCTCGGCTATTAATATGTTGTCCTTGAAAAAAATCACCCATTCCGTACCGGGAATAAGGCGAGTTCTCCTGGGCATGCACAGACAGCATTGAGAAAACGGCAATTGTTGCCGTAAAAAACCTAAACATTGTTAAACTCACTGATCGCATACAGGCCTTTATAAATTAGGTAAGGGTCGGCAAATATCTTGTTTTTTAAGTGTGGTACAAAAAAAGCCATATCCCCCCCGGTTAATAGCACGTTAAAGTTGTTGAATTTCAATGCATAAGCGTCAATAATTCCGTCAATTTCTTTGGCCATTCCCAGGATAACACCGCTCAAAAGGTTGGTTTTGGTGTCATAACCAATTAATGGAAAGTTGTTTTCGGCCTCCACCAAGGGCAATAAAGCCGTGTATTCGTGCATGGAACGGAAGCGCATTTGCATGCCAGGAGAAATGCTGCCTCCCAGGAATTCGTGAGTAGGATTTACGTAGTTATAGGTGATGCAAGTACCCAATCCAATCACCAGATTGTGCTGTTTTGGGAATAAATCCACTGCAGCAGCCACGGCAGCCAGTCTATCAGCCCCAATAGTCTCGGGTTTGCCCACGGGCGTACTAAAAGGAATCTTGCTGGTATGCCCCAGTTTGTGAAACAGAGTTGAAGCTGCCAAAACGGTTTCTACCTCCGGATCATGGTTAATCACGGAAGCCAGAATAGATTTATCGGGTTGAAAGCTATTGATCAGGGTCTGAACCGTATCTGGATGGCCATTTTCAAGCACCACCATCTCTAGCAATTCCCTGTCTTGAAAAAGGGCGCATTTAAGTCTGGTATTGCCAAAATCAAAACAACAGGTTTTTTGCATGGTGTTGGTATGTGTGGGAATAGTAGGCAAGATGCAAAAGATTTCGGTTCTTTGGCGGAATTATTGATAGGAATATGAAAATTTCAGGGTTTACCATCATTCGCAACGCGGTTATGAACGACTATCCCGTGTTAGAAGCCATCAAATCTATTCTACCCGTGGTAGATGAAATGGTGGTGCTAGTGGGTGATTCAACCGATGAAACCCTAGCCCTGATTGAATCCATTGGAGACCCCAAAATCAAAATTCATCATTCTATTTGGGATACCAGTCTTAGAAGTGGGGGTGCAGTTCTAGCAGTTGAAACCAATAAAGCCTTTCAATTAATTGATCCCAGTGCTGATTGGGCCTTCTATATTCAAGGAGACGAAGCCGTGCACGAACAATACCATGCGGCCATTCGGGAAGCCTGTTTGAAATACAAGGATGATTCCAAAGTAGAGGGGCTCCTGTTCAAGTACCTACATTTTTATGGCACTTATGATTATGTGGGCGATAGTAGAAAATGGTACCACCGAGAAGTGCGCGTGATCAAGAATAACAAAGCCATTCACGCTTATAAAGACGCACAGGGTTTTCGCGTGGGTGAATCTGACAGAAAGATTGCTGTCAAATCCATTGAAGCCTATATCTATCACTATGGTTGGGTGAAATCTTTGGAGCAAATGATCCAAAAGCAAAAATATGTTTCCCAGTTTTGGGTGGGAGAAGATCAGATGCAACGCGTAATGGAAGCCGAGAACTTTTTTGACTTTTCAGACTTTGATTCCTTAGCAAAATTCACTGGCACACACCCCTCTGTCATGAGAGAAAGAATAGCCAGTAAGAACCTACAGGTTGACCTAGATATTCAACAGAAAAAATTCAGCTTAAAAGAAAAATTCCTCTATCATTTTGAAAAAATGACCGGGATTCGTCCTTTTGATTTTAAGAATTATAAGGTCATTCGCTAGCGCGATGCTCAATGGCAGGCTGCCAAAATAAAGCCACTAAAAATATGTGTAGGAATACACCGTATTGGTAGTTCAAATTGGTTTCAATCAAACAACTTATGGCAATGGCAATGGTCCAAATAACTAGACCAGGTTCTTTCAATTTCAAGCCCTGCCAAATAGGATAGAGTAGCCATCCACTAAACAAAACCATCGTCCACCAACCAGCGCCTATATACCAGAACAACCACTGATTAAATGGCCATCCAAATTCCGTGGTTTGCCCTTTAAATTGTTTGGCAAAGGATGCGGATAGGGTTGCTGGAATGCCTGCCCAGCCTGCATTTGAATGTCCTTCTTGAATGGCTTGCCAAGCAGCCCAATTAATAGCCCTTCTGGTACCATCAGAATAAGTGGGGTTGTATTGATCTGGCTGAAATTGTTGCCATTCCCAAATGCTATAGGCAATTTTTTGTTGCACGGTTGGGAAGAGAAAATAGGCGCTTGCCATTAAAGTAAGTACAATGACTATTAGGTATCCCGCTTTATTCTTAGTGATGGCTTGTAATTGTTTCCATTCCAATAATGGGTAAAGAAATAGGGTTAAGATCAGTATGGCCCAACCCGTTCTTACAGACAAGAATACTATGATGATGGCTAAAATAGCGGCTAAAAAAATGCGAATTTTCTTTTGCAGAATGGGTTGGGTTAAAAGCAATAAAAAACTGGCACAGAGAAACATAGAAAAGCGAACATGGTCTTTGTCCATAAAGGTTGGCAAGCTCTTTCCTTGACCATAATCCTGCACGGCAGAAAAGGAATGGGTGAGATAATAACCAATAGGATAAGCCACCCCAATTAATGTGGCTACAAACCAGATC
>CAIZMD010000115.1 GCA_903933995.1 uncultured Bacteroidota bacterium | reverse complement strand
GATATCAAGTCACTTGGTAACAATACTATTTATATAGATAAATGGAATTATGGCGGTGGACCCGATTACCCATGGTGGAAATATGTAAAGCGTCCTGTTCCCAAGTATGACGAAATGAAGATTGTAAAAGAGAAAAGCCAACTGGCTGCTTTTGCTACTTTCTTTGTTAGCAATAATGTGAATGCTAGTTATATGGACAATATTCTGAACAACGTAAATATTTACGGTGTTACAGAAGACTTTAATAGTATTCAAACAATTGATATGGCCCATGGGCGATATTTAAATGAATCAGATTTTGAAAGGGGAGGGCCAACCTGTTTGATTGGCTATACTGTAGCTGATGAATTATTTGGCTCTCAAGAAAAAGCAGTTGGAAAGGAAGTCTCCTATAATGGAAGAAGATTAATTATTGTGGGTGTAATTAAAAAGCAAGGACAAAGTTTGATAGGCGGTTATAATTATGACCAATGTATCATGGTTACCTACAGATACTATTCTTCTGTTTATAATCCTGATTTTAGTAGCCCTAATATTATGGTTCAAGCAAAAGCCAATGTTTCTTCCAAAGCTTTGCAGGATGAACTCACTGGGGTGATGCGTCAATTAAGAAGATTGAGTCCAATGGATGAAGACAATTTTTCTTGTAATGACGTGGCCATGTTTAGTGAGCAAGTAAAAGGATTCTTTGGTCAAGTTAGTGCTGGTGGTTGGGCCATTGCTGGATTGAGTTTGATTGTAGGCGCTTTTGGTGTGGCCAATATCATGTTTGTAACAGTAAGAGAAAGAACCAGTCAAATTGGTTTGAAAAAAGCCCTTGGCGCCAAGCGTAGCACCATCTTAACCGAGTTCTTGATTGAAAGTGCTTTCTTGTGTATCATTGGTGGTTTGGTAGGATTATTCCTTGTTTGGTTATTGTCTCTTGCACTAACCAGTATACTGCCATTCCCCATTTTTATTGCACCTAATATTATTACCCTTGCTATGAGTATCTGTATTATTCTGGGAATTATCTCAGGAATTATACCTGCATCCATTGCAGCTAAGATGGATCCTGTGGTAGCTATAAGAACTAAATAAACTTTTATCAATAGACTTTTCAAAAGCCACACCAACAGTGTGGCTTTTGCTTTTACCTTTGCAGCAATGAATCCTTTGCAACCTGCAGTCATATTGGCCATTGAATCTTCTTGTGATGAAACCTCTGCATCTATTTGTAGCAATGGAAGCATCCTGAGCAATAGGATTGCTACCCAGTCTGTACACGAATCTTATGGTGGCGTAGTTCCTGAACTAGCTAGTAGGGCGCATATGCAAAACATAGTTCCAGTGGTTGATTTAGCATTGGCAGAAGCTTATCCCAATTTGGCTCCTGCGGAGCGATGGAATCAATTATCAGCCATTGCTTGCACCGAAGCTCCTGGACTCATTGGGTCTTTATTAGTGGGTGTGCAGTTTGCCAAATCATTGGCCCTTGCTAGAAACCTGCCCTTGATTGCGGTGCACCATATGCAGGCCCATGTATTGGCCAATTTAATTGGTCCCAATCCACCTAGTTTTCCCTTTTTATGTTTAACCGTGAGTGGTGGTCATACCCAAATTATTTTGGCCAAAGCCCCACTTGATTTAGAAATTTTAGGAGAGACTATTGACGATGCAGCAGGGGAGGCATTTGATAAAACAGCTAAGTTAATTGGTCTTCCTTATCCTGGTGGTCCATTGATAGATAAATACGCGGCGTTGGGCAATCCATTGGCTTACAAATTTGCAGAACCACAGATTCCAGAATTGAATTTTTCATTCAGTGGATTAAAAACATCAATCCTATATTTTCTACAAAAACAAGAACCTGATTTTGTAGAGAAAAATTTGAATGACCTATGTGCTTCTGTACAATATTCAATAGTACAAATCTTGTTGAAAAAACTCAAAAAAGCAGTGGTTCAAACTGGGATAAAACAAGTTTGTTTAGCAGGAGGCGTGAGTGCCAATAGTGGATTGAGAACTGGCTTGCAAGCCATGGGCATAAAACATGGGTGGAAAACCTATATTCCGGATTTTGAATTTTGTACCGACAACGCTGGAATGATTGCTATTACTGCTTATTACAAATATCTAGCACAAGATTTTGCAGGTCTTGATCTGCAACCATCGGCGCGAGCCAATTGGTAAAATTGTTACTTCTGAATACCGCCTTCATTGTTTAGCATATAGGTGGCAAGACTACCATCTTGCATTAATTCAACAACCCTAAATCCTTTATAAGCCGTTCCCCAATTGCCACCAATATGCGCGTCAAAATAAAAAGGAATTTTGCCATGCATTTTCACGCCATCTTGATCATGTTCGTGTCCATGAAATACGGCTTTG
>CAIZMD010000114.1 GCA_903933995.1 uncultured Bacteroidota bacterium | reverse complement strand
TTACCCGTTACGCCATAAATAGGTGTGATTTCTAGTCCACCCAAACCAGCTTTTTGATAATCCTGCATCACCGTAGTCAAGTCTTTGTTGTTGACTTCACTACCCAACCACCACCATCTTGTCCAAGGTTTATTGGTTTGTGTAATAACGGGCCACTTGGTTTGAGCCATTGCAGGAGCTGCCAAAACAAGGGATATCATAACAATAAAAAGGGATCTCCAAATACGGGTTGGGGCAATAGGTTGGCAGGCTAAACTTTTCATAAGCAAATCAATCGTGTTTAAAACCAAAACGGCTATCCGAATAAAGTGCAAAAGTTAAAGCCAACTTAGCTTCCATGCATCCTGTTCAATCCTGTTAGACCATGGAAAACTGCCTTATTTTACGCTAAACTTATACACCGTTTGGGTACTATAGGTTTTACCAGGCAATAAAACGGTACTGGCAAAGCTTTTTTGATTAGGTGCGTCAGGAAAATGCTGGGTTTCTAGACAAAAAGCAGACCTAAATGCATAGGGCTTTCCTTGTTTACCCACCAGGCTTCCATCTAAGAAATTACCACCATAAAACTGGATGCCAGGTTCAAGGGTAAGCACTTCCATTTGAATACCTGTGCTAGGAGCATAAACAGTAGCGGCGGTTTGTAAACCAGGAGCTGCCGATCTATTCAATGCAAAATTGTGGTCATAGCCTTTGCCATTGATCATTTGAATGTCTTTTGAACCAAGACTATCTCCAATAGCATGGGCTTTGGTAAAATCAAAAGCGGTTCCTTTTACAGCTGCCAAAACACCAGTAGGAATCAGGGTGCTATCTACTGGGGTAAAATTATCAGCGTTAATCTGAAGCAAATGATCATTAATGGTAGCAGCACCTGCACCATTCAAATTAAAATAAGCATGGTTGGTCAAATTCACCACCGTTGCTTTATCAGTTGTAGCGGTATAATCTATTTGTAGTGCATTTTCGTCTGTTAAAGTATAAACCACTTTAGCAGTTAGATTACCAGGATATCCTTCTTCTCCATCCTTAGAAATATACTGTAATTCTAGATGTTGTGCATCTATTAATTTGGCATCCCAAACTTGGTTGTGAAAACCTTTTGGACCACCATGCAAACTATTGGGTGCGTTATTTATAGGCAACTGATAGGTCTTGCCTTCTAATTGAAAACTTCCCTTGGCAATTCTATTGCCGTAACGGCCAATCAATGCGCCAAAATAAGCTTCGTTATTGTGCAAATAATGATTTAAGCTATCGTAGCCCAATACAATATCCGTGGGCTTTCCAGCTTTATCAGGCACCATAAAACTAACAATCCTTCCACCAAAATTGGTGATGGAAATTTTGAGTCCGTTCTTATTAGACAACTCATATAATTCCACTTGCTTTTCGTCTACTTTCTGGGCATAAGACCCTTTGTTGGGCACCGTTACACTGTCAGTTTTTTCTGTTTTAGAAGCTTCCGGATTGGAGCAACCAACAAGAACAGTAAAGCCAAGTATGGCTAAGGCGGCAAAGCAATGTTTCATGATAAAATGGTTTAGTTATTGATTAAACTGGTGCCATCACCAATGGCTACAATATACGATTTCAAATCTTGTTCAAACCTGTTTTTAAAAGCCAGGGCAACGCCAGCTATAAAATTTTCCACTTCTATATCCTTGACCAAATTAATGGTACAGCCGCCAAATCCACCACCCATCATTCTAGCACCAATAACAGCCGATTGGGTCTTGGCGTAGTCTGCTAGAAAATCCAATTCAATACAACTCACTTCATATTCCTGACTCAAGCCCTTATGTGTTTCAAACATTTTCAAACCAAATGCAGCAATATCTCCAGCCACCAAATCCTGGCAACCTGCTTGCAATCTGGCAATCTCTCCTACAATGAATTTACAGCGTTGATACACTTTTGTATCGCCTCCGGCTAAAATGCTTTCAACCATGTCCATACTAGCGTCACGCAGACTTTTCACTGCTGGATGAAGCTTTGCAATGGCTGCTACACCTGCTTCGCATTCCAACCTTCTGGTATTATATTCTGTAGATGCCAAACTATGTTTCACACAGGTATTCAATAAGACAATTTGAAAACCATCTTGGTGAAAAGGCATATAATGATAGTCAAGAGAACGGCAGTCTAATTGAATCACGGAATCCTGTTTTCCAAACATGCTAGCAAACATATCCATGATGCCACATTGTAAACCCACAAATTCGTTTTCTGCTTTTTGCGCCAAACGCACCATGTCTAATTTTGAAATCCCCAATTCAAATAATTCATTCAGGGCAAAAATGGTAGCACACTCCACCGCTGCAGAAGAAGAAAGACCTGCACCAAGGGGCACATCCCCTGCTACCACTGCATTAAAGCCGCCAATGCGATACCCATTTTTTTTGAGTTGATCCGCAATCCCCAACAAATAATTAGGCCATTGCAAGTTGGATGGTACTAAGCTTTCCAAATTAGCTTCTATAGACTGGTCTAAATCTGCAGCAGTTAAACAAATGGTATCATCAGCTCTTTTGCCTACGGCGATATAGATGGCTTTGTCAATGGCGGCGGGTAAAACAAATCCGAGATTGTAATCAGTAT
>CAIZMD010000113.1 GCA_903933995.1 uncultured Bacteroidota bacterium | reverse complement strand
GGGGAAGAAACCAAGATAAAATGGCCAAATGATTTGTATTGGCGTGACAGAAAGGCAGGGGGCATTCTCATAGAAAACCATTTAAAAGGCAGCATCTGGCAGTATTCCGTTTTGGGAATGGGGATTAATATTAACCAAACGGTTTTTGATAGCCAGATCAACAACCCCGTTTCACTCAAACAAATCACTGGAAAAAATTTTGATCCGGTTGAGCTAGCCAAGCAGCTTTGCCAATCTTTGGAAACAAGATTCCAAGAATTGGAAAATGGCGGCATGCAAGCACAATTGGAAGCCTATAATCAAATTTTGTACAAAAAAGGTGAACGGGTGTCTTTGAAAAAAGACAATATCCTATTCCAACCAATGATCAAAGCAGTTAGGGCCAATGGCCGATTGGTGGTGGATAATGGTATTGAAGAAGATTATGATCTTGGCCAATTGGTTTGGGTGATTCCAAGTTGATTGACCGTAATTTGCAGTTCAAATAGATTCCATGTCTGAGATTAGATTAACCCAATATTCCCATGGCGGTGGCTGTGGATGCAAAATATCTCCTGCTGTTCTAAGCAATATTTTAAAAACAGCCGTGGTGGCACCAGATTATCCGGCCTTATTGGTGGGTAATGCCAGCAACGATGACGCCGCAGCCTATGATCTTGGAAATGGAACGGCCCTGATCAGTACCACGGATTTTTTCATGCCCATTGTAGATGATGCTTATGCTTTTGGACAAATTGCATCGGCCAATAGTATTTCTGATGTTTATGCCATGGGGGGCAAACCTTTAATGGCCATTGCCATACTGGGATGGCCAGTTGAAAAACTACCCGCAGAACTGGCCCAGCGCGTATTAGAAGGTGCACGAAGCATTTGTTTGGAAGCTGGTATTCCACTAGCAGGTGGTCATAGTATTGATAGCCCCGAACCCATTTTTGGTTTAGCGGTTACTGGACTAGTAGACCTGCCCAACCTCAAAAGAAATAATACTGCCCAGGAAGGAGACCTACTCTTTTTAACCAAGCCCATTGGCGTGGGTATTTTGGCAACAGCTTCCAAAAGAGAGAAAATCAGTCCCGAACACTTGGAACAATTGATCAAACAACTGACCACTTTGAATAAGGCTGGCGAAGCCCTAGGAAAAATTGCCGGTGTACACGCCATGACCGATGTAACCGGTTTTGGACTAATTGGTCACTTGATGGAAATGGCCCAGGGTAGTGGACTTGGTGCAGAATTGGATTATGGCAAGACCCCAATTTTGGAATCGGCCAGGGTATACCAACAACAAAAGATTGGACCCGATGCCACTTTCCGTAACTGGAATAGTTATAGCAGTCAGGTTGGTTTTGGACCGGGTGTTAACGTGATGGAAGCTTTTCATTTATTGCCTGATCCCCAGACCAATGGTGGACTACTCATTGCCGCAGCACCAACTGCTGTTGCTGAAGTGCAAGCTGTTTTGGAATCATTTGGTCTTGGCGCATTTGCCCAACCCATTGGTAGATTAACCGCCGCAGGAGAAAAAACCATTCAAGTAATCAATAGTTAGGATCTGGGAACCAATTCAAAAATCACGGAAGCGGGTTTCCCTGTTTCTGGGTGTATTGGCTCTTGCATTTGGTCCAATAGCAAACCAGATGCAGCAAATAGATTCACCCATGCAGCCATGGTTCTAAAATACCAGGGATGGGGATCTTTAAAAGCCGAAGAGAACCCATTCCATGATCCATCACGCCATCCTTCCTCATAAGCCGCATCTCCGCAGGCCATGAGTGGATGCAATGTTTGGATGACAATCCTGCCATTTTCTAATAAATAATTGGGTAAGGCCAACAGCAATAGTTCTACCAATTCTTTTTCAAAAAGGGCAAAATTGATGCTGATAATTTGAAATTTTTCTTGGTTATGACTTGCTCCAGCAATAATGTCTTGATAAGATTTTTGTTCCCATTCCAAATTGGGAGAAAGGATTTTTGCCTGTTCAACAAGAGCAGCAATGGCATCCATTCCCTTAATCTTTTTAAGGCTTGGAATTTGAGCTTCGGCAGCCCTACAAAGCCAGCCCTCCCCTGCCCCTATGTCTAACAAAGAAGCGGGTTGATATTTGGCTAACGCCGATACTATGGCTTGATTGGTGACCAGTTTTCTAGATGCAATAGCTTCTTCTTGAATGGCCTGAGACCAAGCAGCAGCATTGGTTTGCCAACTTTGTATAATAGTAGCTGATGACATTTTCTTTAAATTAGAAGATCATATTCCCCTTGTTCTTGATCTGCTCATTGGTGAGTTCTACCACCAATTGCACACCGGCAATACTGTTCACCGTTTGACGGATAAACTGGCATTTTTCATCGTCAACAAAATCGCCTTTCATGAGCCAGAGAAAATCTATATGTCTAAATTCTGGCAAGAGGTATTCTCCATCAAATTGGTTGTGGTAGAGATAGTGCTCCAAAAAACTATTGGCTTCTGAAGACTGATAAACTGAGAAATAATAATTGCGATCTTTTTTGCGCACATGAATATCAATCTCAGTGTTCAACCTAAACTGATAGCCCAATAAACCATTGAGTTGCAAACAGAGCTGGTAACTTTTCAAAGGAGCCATAATACCTAGCAGACGCGTGTCTTCAAAGAAATCTTCGTTGATTTCATCCATGTTTAACCGCAGCTTCTGCACTTGACTCATAAACTAGAATTGTACCTCAAATGTTTTTTCTTCTGTGCCTCTTTTGATTTTCAAACTGGTTTTATCACCCTTATTGAATTTGCCCAAAGAAGTCATATAACTATTCACGTCTACAAATTTGAACTCACCCAATTGCAAGAGAACATCACCCGCTTGCAGACCCAATTTTTCTGCTAGCTTACCAGGACTCACACCGTCTATACGCATACCTGTTCCACTATAACCATAATCCGGAATCACACCCAAACTCACGCTAAAACTGCGTTTGCCAGCTTGTTGTTCGCGGGTTTTGGTGAAAGCCAATTTACCCTTGTCATCCATATAAACGATTAATTGGTAGATAGATTGCACAATTTGGCGCTCGGCCTCATAATTGATTTTATCCCAATCGTCTGTGGCTTTGTGGTAGTCAGGGTGGCTTCCTGTAAAATAGAATAATACGGGCATGTCTTTTCTGTAAAAACTAGCATGGTCGCTTGGTCCACTACCCGCACTGTCTAATTTAATCATCAAATTAGTGCTAGGGTTGGCGGTAAAATATGCACCCCAAGCTGGTGAAGTACCATATCCACCAATAGTGAGTTTGTGTGCGGTATCATACCTACCCACCATATCCATGTTCAACATATAGTTGGGTGTAATGGTTGTAGTAGGATTGTCTAACCAATATTTGCTACCAAATAATCCCAGTTCTTCTGCAGAGAAATGGATGATCAAATAGTTGTTGTTCTTAGGGGCTGATTTTTTGAGCAATCTTGCTAATTCTAATAAAGCCGCAGTTCCACTGGCATTGTCATCGGCACCATTGTGGATGATATGTCCTGTGTCTAAGGCGTTTTTGTCTTCATTATAACCCAAATGATCATAGTGTGCCCCAAGAATCACGGTATTGGCAGCATTATTATTGATAAAGCCCACCACATTGGTAGCATTTCGCTTACGCTCACTGATGGAGATTTTCAAGCTTAGTTGCAAACTGGCAGAAAGGTCTGAAAAATGGTCTTTGATCCCAGTCTTGGTAATATATACCACCGGAATAGGAAGGTCAGCTGTTTTATCATTTTTATTAAACTGCACATTGTCTGTAATGCTAGAACTATTGTACAAGAATAAAGCCGTAGCGCCTTTTCCTGCTACCGCCATAGCGTCTTTTTGAATGGCCTGATCAAGGTCAAAATGGGGATTGGTTTTATTCTCTTCCAATACCTCTTTTAAGTCTTTGAACCAAGGTTGACCACGCTCATTCAAAGCCATAGCAGGATTGCCTTTCAGGCTTTTTTGGGCGCTATTGGCCAGTGGGAAAAAATCTGTATTTAGGTCCAGTGCTTTGTCATTGACTACCAAGGAACTGCTAGGGTCAATTTGTTTGCCCTCATTAATCTCAAAACTTTGCAAATACCCCTCCTTACCCTTTGGCTCCAAACCCATTTGGGTGTATTGCTGTACTAGGTACTGATAAGCCAATTGCTCACCCTTGGTGCCCGTTCTTCTGCCTTCTAATTTGTCATCGGCCAAGAACTGCACGTGTTGCTTTAGATTGGTCATGATTTCCATGGCTGCTTTCTCTTCAGCTTGGCGTTTTTTCTTTTTACTTTGGGCATTGGCAACTGTTGTAAATAACAGGACTAACAGCAGGAGTTTTTTCATGGTAGGGTTCCTTTGGTTTGCAAAAATACAGGTGCGGGTTCAATTCTTTGCCTTTTGTTACCAATCTCGTAAGGATTAGCCATTGAATGCCAGTACTTTTGCCCCCTTAATGTATTGATGCAGAAACCTTATCTACATATTGCCTTGGTTGGAAACCCCAATAGCGGAAAAACCTCCCTGTTCAATGCCCTCACGGGTTTGAACCAACAAGTGGGCAATTTCCCAGGCGTTACAGTAGATAAGAAAACCGGTTTGGCAAACCTAGACAATGGGCAAAAAGCGGAACTGATAGATTTGCCGGGTACTTATAGCCTCTATCCCCGCAGGGCAGATGAGTGGGTTGCTTATAAGGTGCTTATGCACGCTGACCTAGAAGTGGAGCCTGACTTGGTGCTCTTGGTGGCCGATGCCAGCAACCTCAAACGTAACCTCTTGTTTTGTAGTCAGATCATTGATCTGCGGGTACCCGTTGTGGTGGCCCTGACCATGAATGATTTGGCGGAGAAAAAAGGGACCATCATAGACGTTAAAGGATTGGAAGCAGAATTGGGTGTACCCATTGTGCTGGTGAATCCAAGAAAGAACAAGGGTCTTTCAGAATTGAAAAGCATTTTGGCCAATTTTGCCAAAGCACCTGCTATAAATCATCGCGCAGATTTTATTGAGAATCAGAAAATGGCACCTACGGCCATTGCTGAAGTGCAGAAGCTATTTCCACAGTTAAGTGATTATGCTGCGGTGCATTACTTGATTAACCACGAGAATTTTCCGCTTTCCCATACGGAGCAGGAACAGATTGAACAAATAGAAATAGACAATCAGTTTAATCCTACCAAAACACAGGCAGACGAGATTGTACAGCGCTATGGTCATATTCGTCAGATTATGAAGGACCATGTAACGGAGCCTGACCCCATGGAAAGCAAAATGTTCTCTGATAAATTAGATGATCTGTTGCTACACCGTGTTTGGGGTTATCTGATTTTGATGGCGGTCTTGTTCCTGTTGTTCCAATCCGTTTTTTGGATGGCCAATTATCCTATGGATGCCATTGAATCGGCTTTTGGATCTTTGGCCAATTACCTGAGCACGCACTTAGAACAAGGTTGGTTTCAAGACTTATTGGTCAATGGTATTGTTGCCGGCTTGGGCGGCATCTTTGTATTTATACCACAGATCATGATCCTGTTTGGAATCATTACCATTTTAGAAGACACGGGTTATATGGCCAGGATTAGTTTTCTGAGTGACAAACTCATGCGTAAAGTGGGTTTGAATGGCAAGAGTGTGATGCCCATGATCAGTGGCTTTGCCTGTGCGGTACCAGCCATCATGAGTGCCCGCAATATTGAAAATAAAAAAGAAAGATTACTCACCATCATGGTAACCCCATTGATGAGTTGCAGTGCAAGACTACCGGTATATACCATTTTGATTTCATTGGTAGTTGATGAGCATTACTATTTTGGTTTCTTGAGTTTACAAGGATTGGTGATGATGGGTCTTTATTTACTAGGAACTGTAATGGCCCTAATTGTGAGTTGGGTGATGAAGTTTACTATTCGCATTAAAGAAAAAAGTTTCTTCATCTTGGAACTGCCTATCTATAGGGCGCCGCGTTGGAAAAACGTGGGTATTACCATGGTTGAAAAGGCCAAGATTTTTGTGACCGATGCGGGTAAAATTATCATGATCATTAGCATGCTACTTTGGTTTCTTTGTTCTTATGGACCAGGTACGCGCATGGCCGATGTAGAAACCAAGTATGCCGCTCAAATACATGCCAGACCTGCCGATGAAGCACAACTGAACAAACAATTGTCTGCAGAAAAATTGCAAAATTCTTATGCGGGTATTTTGGGTCAAAGCATAGAACCCGCTATTAGACCATTGGGTTATGATTGGAAGATTGGGATTGCCCTAATTACTTCTATTGCTGCG
>CAIZMD010000112.1 GCA_903933995.1 uncultured Bacteroidota bacterium | reverse complement strand
TTTATTGGCATATGGCAAAAAAGCCGTGGACCAAGGTCAGGATTTTACCTTGTTGAGATTAAGAATGGGTTATGCCGCTTTTATGCAATCAGATTTTAGTCAAGCCATCATGCAATATGAACAGGTCTTAAAAAATGATTCTTATAATAGTACAGCGCACTATTATATTTGGCTTTGTAGAACCTATTTGAATCAAACAGCATTAGCTGCATTACAAATGCCTTTTTTATCTGATAAGGTATTGGCAAAAGAGAAAAAAAAAGGCTTTGTGATTACCGGATCGGGTTTGGAAACCAGTTTTAAAACCACCGATCTAATAACAAGAGGAAATACCTTTTTCCAATACTTAGGTGTTCAAAATAGATTTGGAACCAAGTTAACTATGGATATGGCTGGTACTTATTTTAATCAATCTATTCAAAGCCAAACTACGGGAATGCCCCCAGGTGGCACTTTAAAAACCAGTAGTATTACACAAACGGAATTTTATAATAAGCTTACATTTAATCTACACCCACGTTGGCAATTAAAAGCAGCTTATCATTATGCCAATACCGTTTTTGATGAGAGCAGTTTTCAAAACCATGCAGCTTTTGCAGCCATAAAATATCATAGCAATTATTTTGATATTCAAATTGAAGGTATCTATTCAAATATGTTTGACTCAAGTATTAGCCAAGCCAGCTTACAACTTGGTTATTATCCAAAAGGCAATATGAATATATATGGCTTTAGCACAGCTACCATTAGAAACAGGCCAAACCAATCTGGATTCAACTTTAAACAAGTGCTTGGCGCTAAAGTATACAAGGGCATCTGGTTAGAAGCAAATGCTACCCTAGGTTCATTCAGAGACCTTTTTGAAAATGACGCTAAATATCTTTACAATGCACCAGACGAGAACCGTTTCAAAGGTGGTCTGGTTAGTTATATTAGTTTATCCCCCAAGTGCACATTGGAACTGGGATACACTTTAGAACAAAGAGCCATTGTCAATAATTCAAACAGTTTATTCACACAACATTCAATTACAGGAGGTTTATCATGGAAATTTTAAAAAAACAAATCATTATTGTTGCCATTATGTTGGCTTCAGTAAATTCATTTGCTCAAAATGATGCCGTTATTAGAAAAGCTTTTAAAGACAGTTATGCTCAGGAATACAATAAGTTGTATGGTGAAGCCATTGCCGTTCTCAATAAGGTTAAAGACGATAATAGTTACGAGTACAATCTTAGAATGGGCTGGTTATACTACATGAACAAAAATTATAACCAGTCTCAGTTATTCTACCAAAAAGCGTCTTCGCTTAAACCATATTCCATTGAAGCTAAATTGGGCTGGGTAAAACCCTTATCCATACTTGAAAACTGGGATAAAGTTTTACAGATTTATGAAGAAGTATTAAAAATTGATCCTCAAAATTATACAGCCAATTATTGGGCAGGTGTAATATTCTTCAACAGAAAAAAATACGACCAAGCATCTAAACTTTTAGAAAAAATAGTGAACCTATATCCATTTGAATATGACGGCAACCATATGTTGGCCTGGACCTATTATTACTTGAATAAACACAATGAAGCTAAAGCACTTTTCAATAAAGCATTATTGTACAAACCAGATGACAGTTCTAGTTTAGAAGGGTTGAGCAAGATAAAATAAATTCAGGGAGCATGAAGATTAATTGATTTTCATGCTCCATTTTTCACTAAATAGGTGAATGATACCTTCCCATTCTTGGTGTTGAATTGGGTGAAAACCTTTTATAAATAAGGGAGATTTCAAAAGACCTTGTACTTACTGAACCGCTTTTAACACTAGATACATTTACATCATAACTTAGGCCAAACTGAACCTCATTATGTGTGTATCCTATATATGGAATTACTGCATCTCCAAGTCTATAATAAATTCCAGCATTCAACATCCGTCTTTGATCCATTTCAAATTGACCAGGCCGCAAGCCAAAAGCAAGACTAGAACCCAAAGAAGTGGAGCTTGATCCATTTTGAATCAGGTGAATAGCACTAAATGTAACATTCAAATCATCATGTATAACGGTACCAAAATCTGCATGTATATCATACCTAGGACTTACATAAAGGGCTTTGTTGTCTAACAAACTTCTACTTGAATTGACAAATCTGTAACCTGCTATTCCCACGTTTAAAAACGAGTAGTCATTTACATGTGTAAACATGATACCCGCACAAGCAGATGAATAAGAGATTGAAGGATTCAAATTTGGTTCACCAGTTGGCAAAGCCCTATCAAAACCCGTACTAGACAATTGCTGGTCAGTTGTCAATGTGGAATAATCTACCCTAGTATTGTTATTGATAAACCCCAATCCAACAGCCAACCCATTTCCTTTACTATCAATAGAAAGATGATAGGATGCATTTAAGTTGATATAAGTACTTTTAAAAGCCCCTTCCATTGATCTATCTGCCAAAACCATACCCCCAATTCCTAAAAAGTTGTCCTCATCCATCTTTTTCAATTTACCATCCATTGAAAAGCTTTGGGTGCTATAAGGGGACCCAATTCCAATTGTTTGTGTTCTAATATTGGTCATTGCGCGCCAGTTAGACTCTCCATCACTTGTTAAAGCAGGATTAATGGTAAGTGGGGATGCAAAAAATTGTGAGAAATTAGGATCCTGCGCATTTAGCTTCATATTGGCTCCTAAAACCAATAGCATAACAAACACTGAGATAATATTTTTTGTCCTATTCATCTTATCTGATTAAAAGGAAACTTCCATTTTTTTGTATCAAATTCCCATTATAGTCAATCCCTTCAGCTATCCAATTATAAGCATCCATTGGTTGGCTAATACCTGCACTTATTCCATTCCAACCTTCAGTAGAATTTCTTGTTTCAAAAACTAGTTTGCCAAACTTATTAACGATTTTAAAATAGGTTAAAGATTTCATTCCCGCTAAATAGGGATAAAGCATATCATTGATGCCATCCCCATTGGGACTAAATGATTTTGGCACAAATATGTTTACCAATGCAGAATCAAAAACTTTTACTCGAATGGTATCTACTGTAATACAACCCTCAGGTGAGGTCATGGCAATATAATAGTTCTGACTTTTCGTGTAATTAAATACAGGATTGTCAATATTTAAAAAGTTTAGTCCCCAAACAGGTTGCCAACTATATTGGTATAATTGAGCTTCAAATTTTCTTGCTTGCAATTGAAGAGGTCTTCCTGAATTGGTACTAACAGTTTGTAAATTGACCGGCTTCTTGGGTTCTGCAATGGCTATTAAACTATCCTTTACAATGGAATATGCACAGGATGGAATGGTGGCAGAAAGACTGATTTTTTTTAAGCCACTTGTTTTGAAAATTTTGGTTGCATTATAACCTATAACCGAATCTTCTCCATTAAAATTCCATGTCCATTTTATATTTCTAATTGCAGAAGTATCTGAATAATTCATGAACTGTTTTAAAACATTGATACAATTAACACTATCATTTTTGAAATAAATACCAAAATTTTTAAGATCAAACATCTTCATACTATTGACCGTAGTATTTGAGCATCCTATACTATCTGTAACTATGGCACTATATTGCCCTTGCTGATAGGCATTATAATTGACACTTATACTGTTACTGATGGGCTGCCCATTAAAATACCATTGATAGGACTGAAAGAATGGAGTAATGACTAAGGGTTGGTATGAGCCAACACAGATTAATTGTCCATTAGGTGCTTCAATTGTGGCAACTGGAAGCTTTTTTAAACTTTGACTAAAGGATGCTAAATAAGGAATAGAAAGGCTTGTATCGTTGCTACAATAAGCGTCATTAACGTGTAAGATTCTAAAATCGTAAGTACTGGTTTTTGGAAGATTATTTTGAACAAAAAAAGCATTGGAATTGCTAAATCCACCAACTTGATTTAATTGAAAATCTTTGTTATCACGATAAGCGATAGACCAAGGCGCAGTTCCAGTAAATGTTAATTTTAAAGTATCTATGGCATTCTCACACAAACTAGCTAATCCGTCAATTTTAACTTGTGGTTTTGGATGAACTGTGGGAATAAGTTTAAATGGAATTCCTACACAACCATTGGTGATTGGATTTACCATATAACTTGTGTTTACTGCAATATTGCCAGAATTGAACAAGGTTTGATCAACAGCAGGAAGATAAACAGAATCATTATTGGTATATCCTGAAAGCGTAAAGGAAGGATTGGTTTCTGTGAACTTCCATTTATACAAAGTACCAAGAGGAACTTGTGCAGGTGTAAAACTCATTTTTAAGCCTGTACAGGTACTTGCTACTTGGTCTCCAACAAGCGAAACTGGTTTTACGGTGACCGTTACATTAAAAGGTTGTAATTGACATGTTGTATTGAATGGGATGATAGTATATACAGCAGTAGCATCTGTAGTCAATAAATTATATAAACTGTCTTGAACTATTGTTTGCGCTGTTTTTCTGGCATTAAATCCTTTAAGTGAAGCATCTGGCAACAAGGTTGGCAAATCCCAAGTATACGTAGTTCTAATAGGCTCTAAATTGGCTGGAAGGCTAAAATTTGTACCACTACAAATAGTGATTTTTTGATCAGCTACTATGGGGGCTGGATTTAAGACAAAACTAACTTTTTGAGTGCTATCTGTACATCCATTAAATGTGGTCTTATACTTATAAGTAACAACTACTGGATTAATGGTGGAATCTAATAAAGTTTCATTGATAGAAAAAGACCCCTTTGAAGGGAAATTGGCAATCCCTGCAATACTATCTCTAGTCCAAGAAAAAATAGTCCCAGGCGTTTTACTTGTTGGGATATAAGTAAAATTAGTATTGCTACAAATTGCAGGCAAACTAGTAGGGCTACTCAAAACGGGGATGGGATTTACTACAACCGTTAACTTAAATGGTTTACCAATACAACCTCCTGTAGTTGCACCTGGAATAATGGTTTGTATATTGTAGGTTGCAATATTAGAAGTATCTGTAAGATTGGTTAATGAGCCCATGATAGCATTCACGGGAAGCAATCTATTCTCTGTACCACCCACTAGGCCATTGGCAAGTACAGGCATTGACCAAAGAAACTCAGCATTTACAGTATTAGAAGGGACAATATTAAAATTGGTACCACTGCAAACTGAACTTGTCATGTCTGGAAGCGTCAGCACAGGATTTACAACTTCATAAACAGTTTGCTGATTAGTACATCCATTTGCCTTCATGGTATATACATAAGGCACTTGTACAATATTAAATGTAGTATTCTGCAATACTTCACTAATACTATTTTGACCATTAGTCAGTGCTTCGGAAATACCAACAACATAAGATCTAGACCATTCAAAAGTTACATCTCTTGTACTGCTAACAGGAGTATAATTAAAGGTATTTCCAGAGCAAATAGGTGTTGGTCTTAGGGGACTACTTAATTCGGGTTTAGGATTAATCAAAACAGTTACTAACTGAGATTTTAAATTCACACAACCATTGTATAAAAGTGAGAATCGATAACTAACTTGAACCGGCTCTCCCGTACTATCTATTAAATTTTCATTGATATCAGAATATCCCGTAGCTGGAATATTGGCTAACCCTGGAATAGAATCTCTAGTCCATGTAAAAGCGGTACCAGGAAAATTACTTTGTGGCGAATAATTAAATGTTGTGCCACTACATTGCGCTGGCAAGGTTAATGGACTTGTTAATACAGCTGAATTTGCTTTTACAGTTACTTTTACGGGGAATGGAATTCCTTTACAACCGTTTGCCACAGGTGTAACATTGTAAAAAGCTCTACCAGAAGAGGTATCACTATTGATATTTCTCAAAACCTGTGATATATTGTTTTGCAAAACTGTTTGTGCAAAACCTCCTGTAATTCCATTTGAGTAAGTTGGGTCATCCCAAATAAACATAGATCCTGTAGGTAAATTATTGGGCAATTTAACATTGAAGGCACTACCACTACAAACCGTACTAACCAGTGTGTCGGTAATATATGGCGAAGCTTTAACGGTTACTACAATAGAAAATGTTTTACCAATACAGTCACCATATCTTGGGGTTACTTTATAAGTTGCTAATACATCAATACTATTGGTTGTATTGGTTAACAACTGACTAAAATTAGGTACAGGTGAAGCCTGCGCCTGCCCCCCTATTACCGAATTTTGAATATTAAAAATGGGGGCATCCCAAGTATAATTGGTAATAAATGGCAATGGAGACGGATTCATGACAAATGGTACACCTGGACAAATTATTGTGTCCTTATTGGAAAAATTGGGCGTAGGATTTACTACCGCAATAAATGTAAAGGGTTTTCCTGCGCAACCCAAGGCTGTTGGCGTAACGGTATATGTAGCTTGAGCAACATTATTGGTAGTATCTTTTAATTGCTGACTAATAGAAGGCATTGGGCTACTATTTGCAGTAGCACCAGTAATTGCATTCATGGGAGTGATTTGTGGCAAATCCCAGGTATAATAAGTTGCAATATTTACCAAATTACTAGCAGGGATGGTTGTGAAAGAATTGTCACTGCAAACAGTTAAAGAAGATGTAGAAACTATAGGCAATGGTCTTACCGTTACAACTAGATTAAAGGGGGCACCTGCACAGTTACCACTTTTAGGAACAACTGTATAAGTAGCTGTACCTCCTGAATCCACGCCACTATAATTCAAAATACCCGTTATACTAGAATCTCCAGCTAGGTTGCTGTTTTGTGAAAAGCCAGTAGTAGAAACACCTGAACTCATAGAAGGTGCTTTCCAAGTATATACCGTATTAGGAGGTACATTTGTAGGACTTGCTACAAAGGGAGAGCCACTACAAGTAACCAAAGTCTGGGCAGCAATATTGATACTAACATTGGCTGATGGGTTCACACTTATAACAACCGGAAATGACTTACCAATACATCCTGAACTTGTTGGTACTATTGTAAAATTTGCGAGTGCCGGGTTGGTGTTACTATTGAATAAGGTTGGAGCAAACAGTAATTGATTATTCAGCCCATTTAGTCCAGAACCTGTAAGCGTTCCTGCTGGAGTAATCTGTGGACTTGACCATGAATAAACTGTGGCTGTAGGAATAATGCCAGATGGCTGATAGGTTGGAGGGGTTCCACTACATACTATCAAAGTATCTTTACTAGTAATTACGGGAACTGGATTCACCGTAACAATTAAATCAAATGGAGCGGATGAACAATTACCTGCTTTTGCAAAAACATTATAGGTAGCAATCTGAGGTAGATTTGATTTATTAATCAATGTTTGACTAATCGGTGGATCTGAATAAACTATGGATGGTGTTTGTTGTAAACCTGATCCACCAGAAAGACTAGTATCACTATACTGTGGCATATTCCAGGTATATTGGGTACTAGCTGGAACAATATTGGCTCCTCCAGTTGCAGGAGTTGTTTTAAATGGTATGCCACTACAAACTGTTACATTAACTGGAGAACTGATATTGGGCTTTGGATTTACAATGATAAATTTTTGATAAGTAGGACCTGTACAAGTAAATCCTGTATATTGAAAATTAGGAATGATATTATATGCCGTACTAATATTATTGGCAGTAGTATTGTTTAGGGTTTGATTAAAGGAACTAAGCTTTGCAGCAATTAAAGCAGCAGAGGCACCTGTAATCCCTGCGGTAGCAGGATTAGCCCATGTATAAATAGTTCCAGAAATTTGTGTTTTAGGTAAATAGGTAATGGGGGTTCCACTACAAATTGTATCATAGACAATTGGGTCTGAGATATAGGGTGTTGGACTTATATTATAGGTGAGTATTTGTTGATTAACACATCCATTCTGAGCAGTCATATTCACCGTATAAGGAATACTCACAGCATTGGAAGTGGTATCCATCAAATTGTCGTTGATTAAATTGGAAGTGCCATTCAATGATAATTGACCCAAAACAGCTGGCCTAGACCAATTCCAAGTACTAACAGGAATATTGGTTGCGGCAGAGAAATTGATATTATTTCCACAGCCAATAGAAAGACTATTCCAATTACCCGCTCCGGTAGAAATATTAGAAATGGAAGGTATTTGCAATACGGTTACTACAATAGTATACTTGGCACCAAGGTCATCCGTAACATTATAATTTACTGTTCCATTGGTGTTACCTGTAAGGGTTAGTTTTTGAGAAATAGTAGCTGACAAGGTATTATTAGCCTGTTGACCTAAAACAGTGGAGGATGCCGTACCTAAAGTCCATTTAAAAGTTCTTCCAGTTTGATTCAAAGCAGAAGAAATATCTAATGTGCTACCGCTA
>CAIZMD010000111.1 GCA_903933995.1 uncultured Bacteroidota bacterium | reverse complement strand
TCCACGCTCCGCCCGCCGGCCCGCTTGGGATTTGCTCGCCCATCGCCCGGAACGCTTTGACGGCGATCCCCGCGCCCAGGACCGCCAGTGGTTTTTGGATTGCCAACGGAACTGCCAATGATGCGGTTACAGTTAAAGAAGGTTTAGAGAATAGATTTGGCGCCCATAATGTGAACTATGCACCCGGTTATTTGGCCGATGGTACGACTGATGAGCAATTGGTAAAAGACGCAGTAGCTGCTGCAGACAAAGCTTCTGTTGTTGTGGTGAATATTGGGATCAGTGGCAAGATGGCTGGAGAAGATAGGGCGCTTGCCAATATCAATATTTCAGAAGGTCAATTACGTTTGTTGCGCGCTTTGCAAAAACAAGGCAGACCCGTAATTGCGCTTGTAAGCAGTGGTAGACCATTGGTGTTAACCAATATTCAAGACCTGACTACAGCCAGTGTACAAACTTGGATTCTTGGAACAGAAACAGGAACGGCCGTTGCAGCCATGTTAGCGGGTGATTATAATCCATCTGCCAAAGCGGTGATGAGTTTCCCTTATGCACTGGGTCAAGTGCCAGTGTATTACAACCATTTCAATACCAATAGACCAGCACCTGAAACAGGTGATGCAAGTTGGAAGTCTCGCTACCGCGATATTCCCAATGAACCATTGTATCCTTTTGGATATGGTTTGAGTTATACCACTTATAACTATTCCAATCTTTCTTTGAGTTCTGAAAAAATTACCCGCTCTCAACCCTTGCAAGTACGTGTAACCGTGAAGAACAGCGGAAAGGTTGATGGAGAAGAAGTGGTGCAATTGTATATCCGTGATATAGCCGCATCTATTGTTCGACCGGTAAAAGAATTAAAAGCTTTCCAAAAAGTATTCCTCAAAGCTGGTGAAACAAAAGAAATCAGTTTTGTACTTACTGGTAAAGACCTGTCATTCTATGATGGAGAAGGCAATGCTCGTTTAGAAAACGGCGCCTTTAAAATCATGGTGGGTGGAGATTCTAAAAATGTATTAGAGAAAGGATTTGTGTTGCAATAAAAAATTAAGTTAGTAAGTTCCTAGTTCCCCTCCTTCGCAAGCGAAGGAGGGGTGCCCGAAGGGCGGGGTGGATGTGATGATATACTAAAATACTTTCAGTCAAAAAGCTGTTCTAACAAGAACAGCTTTTTTTATTTTGTTACATGAAGCCAAGTATTAAATTCAATAATCCTCAATTCAAACCTCAACGTAAAAAGTTACGAAACCAGGGCACATCAGCCGAGGCTTTTCTTTGGAATTATTTGAAGCAAAGAAAACTAATGAATAGAAAATTCACCAGACAAAAAAGTATTGGCAATTACATTTATGACTTTTATTGTCATGAAGAAAAATTGGTAATTGAATTAGATGGAGAAGACCATTTTTGGGAAAATGGTATAAAGAAAGATTTTGCCAAGGCAAAATTGGTACAGAATTTAGGAATTCAAATTGTAAGATTTGAGAATAAATGGGTATTTGATGATTTAGAGTATGTACTCAAAGAGATTACTAACCATTTTAAAGCTTAGATTCATCCTGTCCCCACCCCGCCCTTCGGGCACCCCTCCCGTGAACGGTAGGGGAATTTGAGGCACGCCTCCCGTAAACAGTAGGGGAACAAAAAAGGGACCCCATTTTTAAACGGGGTCCTTTTTTAGTTTTATCCAATTGCCTGATCCAGGTCTTCTATTAAATCTTCCACGTCTTCAATTCCCACACTCAAACGTATCAGAGAGTCGGATAAACCGTTTTTGATACGTTCTTCTCTGGGTATAGAAGCATGGGTCATGCTGGCTGGGTGATTGATCAAAGATTCTACACCGCCCAAACTTTCTGCCAAAGAAAATACCTTGGTAGAACTCAATACACGCTTGGCGTTTTCAACACTATCATCTTTCAGGGTAAAGCTCATCATGCCACCAAAACCGCGCATTTGTTGTTTAGCAATAGCATAATTATGATGATCTTCAAAACCACACCAGTATACTCTTTCCACTTTGGGGTGGTTGCGTAGATGACGCGCAATTTTTTCTCCGTTTTCACAATGACGTTGCATACGAACGTGCAAGGTCTTGATACCACGTAATACCAAGAAACAATCCATGGGGCCAGGAACAGCACCACATGATTTCTGAATAAAATACAATTGCTCACGCAAATCAGCGTCATTCATCATCAAGCAACCTTGAATCAAATCACTATGACCACCCAAATACTTGGTGGCAGAATGCATGACAATATCTGCACCTAGGGTTAATGGATTTTGCAAATAAGGAGATGCAAAAGTATTGTCTACACAAAGCAAGGCACCCGCCGATTTTGCAATAACAGAAACCGCCGCTATATCCGTAATATTCATGAGTGGATTAGTGGGAGTCTCAATCCAGATGAGTTTGGTAGCTGGGCTAATGGCTTTGCTAATATTGCTTACATCGGTAGTGTCTACATAAATAAACTTGATACCAAATTTGGCAAAGATCTTGGTAAACAATCTATAAGTACCGCCATACATATCATTGGCTGCAATGACTTCATCGCCTGGGGCTAAGAGTTTGATCACCGCATCAGTTGCAGCAACACCACTGCTAAATGCCAAACCAAATTTACCTTCTTCCAATTGCGCATAAGCTTCTTCCAAAGCTTTGCGGGTTGGGTTCTGGCTACGAGCATATTCAAAACCCTTGTTTACACCTGGGGCTTCTTGCACATAGGTAGAAGTCTGATAAATAGGCGTCATAATAGCACCTGTAGAAGGATCAGGCTCCGCACCTGCGTGTATATATTTGGTGCCTAGTCTAACACCTGCTTTTTGATTGTCTTGGCTCATAATTATTTTTTTGTAGTAGTTTCAGG
>CAIZMD010000110.1 GCA_903933995.1 uncultured Bacteroidota bacterium | reverse complement strand
TTCTATGAAAAACTAGCAAAGGGAAAAAAATAAAATTGGCATCATGAATAAACAATTGGCTTTCTTATTGATGATCATTGTGCTTGGGTTATCCCAGCAGGCTAAAGCCGACTGGCCTGTGGGTAAACACAGGTGGATTTTGACCCCTTCATATACCTATTCTCAGTCTACTAAATTTTTTAATGCAGATAGACAGGTTGAAAACTCCCCCTTCAACGGAAAATTCTCCTCACACACCATGAGCTTATATGGCGTGGTAGGGATAGGAAGAAAAACCGACTTGGTTTTCAACGTTCCTTTTGCTTCTGTAACATCTCAAAACGTCTTAGATAAATTTACACACGCGGGTGTTGGTGATACCTATGTTGGATTTAACTTTCACACCCCATCAAAGGATTTAAAAAAATACTTTACTGTAAAAGTGGGTGCCATTATTCCATTGTATAGTAATACCACGGAACCTTATTTGGGATTGGGATCAAAAGGTTTTTTTATTGGATCTAACTATTCCTTCAACGTGAAAAAGAAAACCTTTGCCATTATAGAAGGAATGTTCACACGTTATATTGACCAACAAGATGGACCCAACAAATTAAATGTGAATTTGATTTATGGTATGGAATTACCAAAATCAAATCTCTTGATTTTTACACTTAACCACGAAAACTCTTATAGCGCCGATAAAACATTTACCGCCAACCTTAATGGAAACAAAGATTTTATGTTTGGTTCCGCGGGTGTAACTTATGGTAAGAAAATCAGCCGAACGCTAATGCCTACCGTCAAAGCATTTTATACCCTTTATGGAAGAAATGCCGGACAGGGTGTAGGTATTGCGTTTTCTATGGCTATCAAAATACCATAACCAATTGTTTTGATTTACTTATTGCTTAAACCACTGATCAGACTAGCACTTAGGATTTTTTGTCCAGGAATAGTGGTTCCCTCAAAAACAACTTTAACTATTAAAGGCCCAGTACTCATTTGTGCCAACCACCCCAATTCTTTTTTAGACGCCATTATTGTAGCGGCCATATTTAAAGAACCCATTCATTTTTTAGCCCGGGGCGATGCCTTTAATAAACCATGGCACGCAAGTCTATTGAAACTCTTACACATGTTTCCTGTTTATCGTTTAAGCGAGGGTAAAGAAAACCTTGGCTTGAATGAAACCGCTTTTGAAAACAGTAGAAAAGTGTTGCGCAAAAATGGGATTGTCTTAATTTTTATTGAAGGCATTTGTTTAAATAAAAACGAATTACAACCCTTTAAAAAAGGCGCTGCGCGGATTGCCTTTAGTAGTTGGAAAGAAGGCATACCCGTTCGCGTTTTACCTATGGGTATTGCCTATGATAGTTTTAGAAATTTTGGAAAAAAAGTTGCTGTACAAACAGGGAAACCATTTGAACAAAAAGAACTGCAGCTATTTGAAGAAGACGCTCTTAACTATAACCAGTTTAACAAGAAACTTTTTAAGGCCATTGAACCCTTGATCATCACCCCACAAATACAAATACCTTTTCCTGCTTGGTTGCAATCGGCAGCAAGTATTGGAACCATTATTCATTTGCCTATCTATAACTTAGTAGCTGCCTTTGTTGCCAAAAAAACCAAAAGCTCAGTTTTTTATGATTCTGTTCTTTTTGGTGTTTTGTTTTTTGGATACGGTATTTTTCTTTGTTGGGTGGCATGGGTAATTTGGATGATTACCGACCATTGGCTGCTGGCCATTTGCTGGCCATTGCTGCTTCCGCTCCTAGCTTATGCGGCGGTATTAAAGAAAATTAATGAAAGAGCACAAAAGGGTTAATTAACTTTATCACGGAACCACAAAAGAACAAGATGGCAAATTTGAAAAAACTAGGTAAGCGCAAAAGGATTGCACTAGTAGCACATGACCATAAAAAAGCAGACCTGATTGAATGGGCCATCTTCAACAAAGTGGAATTGGCCAAACACGAATTGTTTGCCACAGGCACAACTGGAAAATTAGTGGAAGAAGCATTAGACAGACCTGTGAAAAAACTATTGAGTGGCCCACTGGGTGGCGACCAACAAATTGGTGCCATGATTGCTCAGGGAGAAATTGACGTGATGTTGTTTTTCTGGGATCCCATGGAAGCACAACCACATGATAGTGACGTAAAAGCCTTGTTGAGACTTTGCGTAGCTTGGAATATTCCCATGGCATGTGATAGAGCAACTGCGGACTTTATCATGACATCCCCTTTTATGCACGAGGAATATTTGGCAGCACAACCCGATTATACGGGATACCTAAATAGAGACGTAAAAGAGGAACAGGAATAAGCCAATGGAATTAAGACCCTGGCGCAAACAAGACGCCCAAGCTTTATCTGTAATAGCCAATAATAGAAATATTTGGAACAATGTAAGAGACCGCTTACCCAATCCTTATACGGTCATGGATGCGCTGGAATGGATTGGTCATGTAAGTCAACAACAACCCCCGCAAAATTTTGCCATCTTAGTAGATGGCTTGGTGGTGGGCAATATTGGTGCGGTTTTGCAGGACGATGTGTATAGAAAAACGGTGGAAATTGGTTATTTTGTGGGTGAACCACATTGGGGAAAAGGCATAGCTACCAAAGCGGTTGCTTTGTTTGTGGCCTATGTGGAACAACAGTTTAGCCCATTGAGAATTTACGCAGGCGTTTTTGCGCATAACAAAGCCAGTATGGAAGTCTTGCGGAAAAACGGATTTCACTTAGAATCT
>CAIZMD010000109.1 GCA_903933995.1 uncultured Bacteroidota bacterium | reverse complement strand
CAGGTTCATTCCATAAAAATACGGATTGCACCTTACCAGTTTCTATTGTTTTTTCAGCTTATTCTTGAAAACTTTTTCAAATTTTTCTAGCTTTGGTTGGATCACAAATCGGCAATAGCCCTGATTTTGGTTATCGTTATAGTAATTCTGGTGATAATTTTCAGCAGGATAGAAGTTCTTAAAAGCTTCAATACCTGTAACAATTGGACTAGACCAAGCGCCAGATTTGTCCAAAGCTTTTTTATAGGATTCTGCTTTGTCTTTTTCAGCTTGATTTTGGTAAAAAATTATAGATCTATATTGTGGGCCTGCATCATTACCCTGTCTATCAATTGTGGTAGGGTCATGTGTTTTCCAAAACACTTCTAGCAATTCATCATAACTGATAACAGCAGGGTCATATATAATCTGGCAAAGTTCTACATGCCCTGTGTTCTTGTCACAAACCTGTTCATATGTGGGATTTTCTACAAAACCACCTCCATAACCAGAGATAACTTTATAAACGCCATTGAGTCTTTGAAAAAAAGCTTCGGTACACCAAAAGCAGCCTTCGCCAAATGTTGCGGTATCAGTTTTTACGTCTGGGGGAATGGGAGATTGATTCATTTTAGCCAATTTTGAAGGTGTTTGTGCACAAGAAACCAAGAAAACGCCGGTAAGGGCAAGGGTTAACATGCTGATTTTGAACATATTTTGAATTTTGTAAATATACGTAACCTATTATAAAACAGATGTTTGCAAAGAAAGTTTTAACAATCTTGCTATTTTTTATATTTTTTCAACAATTATACTAAAAGTGCTAATTTTACGTTCAGGACTTTTTTTCCTGCGTAAACCTATGCAATTACAATTGGAATATCCCAAGCCATCTATTCTCAGATTGGAAAATCTGTTAATGTTGGTTCCATTGGTGGCCTATGTGTCCATTATGCTATTTTCCAATACCGCCGATTTAGACAGCCGCTACCAAGAAACTTATTTTACGTTTAAGTTTCAAAATGTGGTAGTATTCAACTGGATTTTATTGATTTTGCCCTTTTTATTTCATTTGTTTTTGAACCAAGAGTCTATTGGGGATTCAAGGATCATGCATGGCCATATCATTATTTCACTTTGTTTGTTAATAGCTGTTTTATTTACTTATCAACTTAGTACGCCTAATTTCATTGTTAATCAAGATACATTTCAAGGATTGCCTACACAGCGTCATTGGTTAGAAGCTACCGCAGCCACTTTTCAATTATTGATTTTGCAAGGTTTTGTGCAATTGTTTTTTATGGTGTATTGTTTGGTGAAACTTTTTCCTTGATTCCTTAGCTGTTTCAAGTGCACATTAATTTATTTTCATGAAACTATTGTTGGCCGAAGATGAGCCCAAAGTAGCCAATGCTGTTAAAACAGGATTGGAAGAACAGGGAATGGAAGTGACTGTTGCTTTTGACGGTAAAATGGCGGAAAAGTATTTTGATAGGGATAGTTTTGACTGCATCATTTTAGACATCAATCTGCCTCATAAAAATGGATTGGATTTGTGCAAACAATTCCGAAACAGAAATAAAAAAGTCCCCATTATTTTATTAACAGCTTTGGGAGAATTAGAAGATAAAATGGAAGGCTTTAGTGCTGGGGCCGATGACTATTTGGTAAAACCCTTTCATTTGCAGGAGCTTTTGGCTAGGATACATGTCATTGTAAAAAGATCCTCAGGTGTTGACCAGCCTCAAAATATCATGGAAATAGCAGACCTGGTCTTAGATTTGGATGCCAAATCAGTAAGGAGGGCTGGAAAACTCATCAAGCTTACTCAAAAAGAATTTCTCTTATTAGAAGCCTTGGCAAAAGCTAGGGGAAGGGTTTTGTCAAAAGCAGATTTGGCAGAAAAGGTTTGGGCCCTAGATTTTGATACCGGAACCAATACGGTTGAAGTCTATATAAATTTTTTAAGAAATAAAATAGACAAACAACATACCACAAAGTTGATACATACTAGAACTGGATTTGGCTATTATTTGAAAGAAGAATCATGACCATTAAAACTAGAACGGCACTCTGGATTGTAGCAGTAGTATCAGTTTTGATGCTAGTGCTCTGTAGTTTTATTTATTTGGAATTTAAACAAGCAGAACAAAAACTCTTTCAACAAAGACTCAAAGAAAAAGCCATCAACACGGTAAAGTTGTTAGATGAAGTGAAAGAAGTGGATAGCGCCTTGTTGAAATTAATAGACAAAAATACTATTGACCAAATTAGGGACGAAAAAGTATGGATCTTAGATTCATTAAACAGGATTGTCTATAGTAGTATTGATGACCTAGATTGGCTACCAAGTGCCGGATTACTAGATTCTATACGTCAGCAACAATTCTTAGTATTTAACATTTATCAACACGATGCCATTGGGTTGGTTACAACAGTTCAAGGTAAAAACCGATTGGTAATATCTGCGGGTAAAGACCAAGAAGGATTGGAGGCACTTCAAGCTTTATTAAAAATTTTATTGATTGGCATTTTGGCAATTATTGTAATAGTTGCTTTTAGTGCCTATTTAGTAGCCAAGCAAGTATTAAAACCATTAACCATACTCAATAAACAAGTAGAAGCTGTGAATGATGAGCAACTGCAGACAAGTATTTACATTGAGGAAACAAATACCAAGGACGAAATCAAAGAATTGGCCATTAGTTTTAACCAGATGTTAGTTAGGTTGCAAGAAGCTTTTAGTCAACAAAAGCAGTTTATTCAACACGCATCACATGAGCTAAGAACACCATTGGCGGCGCTGACCAATCAAATTGATTTGGCTTTGCAACAAGATAGAAGCCCTCAATATTATAAGGATCTGCTTTTGTCATTGCAAGAAGATCATGATAGATTATCCAAATTGTTGCAGCAATTATTACTTTTATTTAGATCAGGGCAAGCCATTCAACCGTCAGTACTTGAATCCATTTATCTTAATGAATTATTGGATGACTGCATGGATCAAATTGCCCAAGTGCATCCAGAAGCAAAATTAGTTTTAAACTATGCCAATTTTCCAGAACAGGAAGAAGACTTACTATTTAAGGGGAATCCTAGTTTACTTACTACGGCTATATTGGGATTATTAGAAAATGCCTGTAAGTATGGAGTTGGGAATCCAGTATTAATTGATATT
>CAIZMD010000108.1 GCA_903933995.1 uncultured Bacteroidota bacterium | reverse complement strand
TATACAAACCATTGCTGCAATATTTATTAGACTTTACTATTGAAGCCGAGTCTAATTGCAGGTTATTTAGGTTGGTATATTTCCCGTTCAACATGGGAATGCGTTGAACACCGCTAACACCAGAAGTGATGCTACCATTGGTAATATGGTTACCAACAAAAGACTTCAACAAATTGGTATCGGCCAATACGCTTGCGGGCAGTGCCGATATTGCGCTATTGTTGGGTACCCAAACCGTGAAAGACTTGGAACTTGCCAAAACCTTGTCATAACCAGTCTTGGTTAACAATGTTACAAATTGAGCCGCTTCCGGATCTGCCTTAATGGCCGTGATCAGGTTGATACCCAAGTTGGGGTCTGTAATGTCATTATGGTCTTTCCATCCCTTCTTGCAGGCCGCAACAGCCAACACAAGACCAAGGGCAATGACAATTGATAATCTACTATTTTTCACAAGCAACATCTTTTATGTTTAAAATCTCTTTGGCTTTATTGTAAAATGGTACCGTCCCTGCCATATAATGGACGCAATTGGTCTTGGTCAACAGGTATAAATTGAACAAAATCTACTGTACTGGTATTATTGGCTCCCGATCCCTGATCTCTTACACAAGTAAACCTAAGTGTGTGTCTATCTGTAGTAGCAACATCAATTACACCAGCCATCATTGCATAGTTATTACTGGTTGTGACAATGGTGTATCGTTTATAATCTGTTGCCTCTAGTGCTGGACCAGCTAAGGCCCCATTTAACGCGGAAGTAAGATTAATTAATTTGGGGGTTGGGTTTCCGTCAAAAGACAGCTGAATAAATTGACCCACACTAGCCCTTCTAAAGCAAACCCAAACCTTGTATTTGCCTTTTACAATTAAGGGTGTTTTGAATTCTATCCAGTTATTGGCAGCGGCGTTACCAAAACGCATGTTAAAGTCAAAATGGTCATCCCACCAATAAAAGTTACTGGTAGTTGCTGGTTCCGAAGTATACTGAGGTGTGCTATTCACATTCTGCCATGTCACGTCTTTTAATTGACCTAATGCAAAGGTTTGTGTCTTACCTACTTTTCTATAGATAGAAGTGAGTTTGATAATTTCTGGTTGGGCTGCAATGTCAAAGTCTACACGGAAGGGGTCTCTTTTCTTAAGCAAGAGTTGTCCATTCAAATTGTGTAAGACACCATTGGTTGCAGGAATATCACTGCTAGCGCGATTCATTAAAATACCTTTTTCAAACACATTGTTGAAAGTGGCTTGATTCAATAACACGCTTTGACCTTCTAATAATTGCGTCACCACTTGTTGGGGCGCATAAGTATTATGAGAGGTAAAAGAAACTATATCAGCAATGTATTTGATATCAAATAACATGTGATAGGCAATATATAGGTTCAAACTATCGGTTGCCAATTTGGGATTACCCGTATTGCTGTATTTAGCTTTGAAAGAAGCATAGGTAGGGAAACCTGCCACTTTTAAAACCGAGTCAGATTCTAACAAGAAGGTTCTCCACCTGCGTGTAGTATCTGCGGTAACAATGGTATTCAATGTATCAAACCAACCGGTTTCTTTTAATGCCTGAGTGATAATACTATACTTAGCATTTCCTTCAATTTGTTTTGCCAAACTAAGGGTAGCTGGTTGCAACACATGATCTACTGTGTGCACATAACCATTACCAGTAAGCATATTTAATTGAAGCGCTAATGCCTGTCTATTTACCACGGTAGCACCAGATTCGGGAACCACACCAGTTGTCAGGAATTGTCCCTGCATGGTAGGAGCATACAATTTACCATCTGTAAAAGAAGTAGAACGAACGGTATCACTGATAATGTGTAAACGCAACAAGTCTCTTAACACCGTTACATCAACATCATCCACAGAATTTTTTCCAATCTCTTTTAAGTAGATTTTGAACGCATCATTGGTGGGAGCAAACAATGTATAGGTACCATAAGCGTTTAGGAAAGGACTGATATTGGTTTTATCCAAGGCCTTTACCAGTTCTGAATATTGGTCGGGGCTTTTACGCAAGTAGTCAACAATATTCACATCCGTTGTTGTCAACAGGTCAAACTGCTGCTTTTTACAAGCAAACAGACCCAGAACCAGAAATCCGGCGCAAAGAGACCATTTTAAGTGTTGTAATAATTTCATGTGTGGTATTTGACTAATTATTTATAAAAGGGGTTTTGAACTAAGTTGGGATCCAGCAGCAATTCATTAAAATAAATGGGAAAATAATGTGCATCTGGATTTTGGTATTTGTTAATAGCACTTTGTTGTCTAGCACCAGGTACAGCCCTAGCAACCATGTTTAACAAAATGTCTTTGCGCTGATAATTATTGCGTTTGGCATTGCGCAACACATCGTACCAACGCTTGCCTTCAAAAGACAATT
>CAIZMD010000107.1 GCA_903933995.1 uncultured Bacteroidota bacterium | reverse complement strand
TTCCCTTGGGTATTTCAACACCAAAAAATTGGGCCCTTGATTGGTACTAGAACATGGGGTGGATTGGTTAAATCATCGGTGCACTATAGAATGATTGATGGTGGTACTGTTACCGCACCTGACAATGCTGTGTATGATCCAGTTGCTCAAAAATGGGTAGCTGAAAACACTGGTGTTGCTCCAGATATTGAACAAAAAATTGACGCCATTTCTGTTTCAAAAGGAAGGGATTTACAATTAGAAAGAGCGGTACAAGAAGTGTTGCGTTTAATTTAATTAGAACCCAAACACAATTTGAAACATCCACCATATTCAAAGCCGGCTGTTAAAAACTAAATGTGATTCCACCTTATAGATTCAAAAAAAAAGCTGCTCTAGGGCAGCTTTTTTTTGACTATCATAGAAGATGACTATCTCACTTTCAACATGGTACGCACTTGTTGGGTAGCCATGTTTTGTAGTCTAGCATAGTAAACACCATTGGGTAATGATTTGCTATCAAATACCACAGTATAAGTTCCAGCAGCATATTCCTTATCAGTCAGATTGGCTAAAACCCTACCCATGGTATCCATAATTTGAATAAGGGTATGACCACCAGCCGTTTTAAAAGTAATCACTGTAGAACTAGTAAATGGATTGGGATAATTAGAGATCATTTGGTCTCCAGAAATATTAACTGGCTTCTTGCAAGAAGCTGAATTAACCAAGGGCAACATTTGAAAATTTTTCAACATAATCTGTTGCAAATCCACTTCATTCACACAAAGCCAATTAGAGAGTACAGTGGAATAAATGCTTCTAAAATCATATTGGAATGGTAGGTTATCATTAACAGTTGTATTTGATGGAATAGTAGGTGTGTTTCCTGTAACCCCTCCCATCACGTGCTTACCAAATAAGAAACAAGGTGCTGCTGAACCATGATCCGTTCCTGTACTACCATTACTTTTAATCCTTCGGCCAAACTCTGAATATGTCATTCCCACTACCCTGTCTTCCATTCCTAACAATTTCAAATCGTCTTGGAATGCTTTAATAGCGTCACTTACGTTTTTCAATAAATTGGCATGGCTACCTGTTGTGGTATCAGTACTATTTACCTGATTACTATGGGTATCAAAGCCACCATAGTTTACCATATAAATTCTTGTCTTTAATCCTCCGTTGATAAGTTTGGCCACAATCTTTAATTGATCAGCCAAGGAATTATTGGTGGGATAAGTAACTTGTGTGGTTGTTTTAGCAGCGGCATTCTTGATCACAGAAGCATACTGCTGTGTTTGTTGAGAAATGGTTCTTACAAAACTCAATTCCTTTCCCGCAGGTGTATCAGGTGCCGGATCTTGTACCCCATTGACCAAATTATAAAAGTTGGTGGTACTACTAATACTAAGTCCCATGCTTACTGCTGGTCCTTGAACTGTTAAAGATGTCACTGATCCTATTTGAATGGCCAATGGATCCGGAGCAGAACTATTAGGATATCCCGCAGGAAAATTGGGATACTCATAATTTAAGTATCGGCCAGCCCATCCACTATTGACCACACTAGCACTATCACTTGCACTCATCCAAATATCGGTGGCCCTAAAATGAGAGAAACTGGGTTGGGGATATCCCACAGAATGTACCACATTCAATTTGCCATCGTTATACAGACTATGCAAGCCAGTCATAGATGGGTGTAATCCTGCTTTACCATTTAAAGCCAATACCTTATTTTCTGGTATATAAATATTGGATCGCGCAGCAACATAATTACTAAAATTCTCTACTGGAATCACCATGTTTAATCCATCATTGCCCCCATTAAGTTGAACAATCACAAACACATGGTCTGTTTCTGTAACAGGCAGGGCCAAAGATTGCATAATACCAGAATCGGCACTAAATGCCTTGAAGGAAAATCCGCCAAACAGGGAGGGTAACATGACACCAGTAGGTATGGCATTTCTCAGAAATTGTCTTCTTTTCATGATCAGTGCTTTATGCCAATTGGTATTCAGGCAGGTTCATTAAATATTTGATTAAATCGCGCAAGCGATTCTTAACCGTAGTTGTATTAGATGTATTGGTAGGTGTTGTAATAAACAGGTTCCATGCATCTGTCCAGTAAAAATCAGTGGATTGCCCACCTAATAGAATATCTGTTTTTAATTGGTTCTTTGATGCCAATGAAATGTCTATTCTCAGAATTTTTTTACACAATTCATCTATCAATTTATTTGGATCACTTGGGCTTGAAAGGGATTGTGCAACAGCTATACCGTCTATTTGTATCTTCTTTGAATTAAAAGTATAGCCACTGACAATCATGGTGTCTGTAAACTGATTACGTTTGGGTAATGTGTCACTATTAATCCAAATCTCATAAAATTGGGGCATTTGATAATAAGCTTTCCAACCACTCACATCGGGAGGATCTCCAATATTTTGTTGCATATTACTAACCCAACTTACCATATAATTGTAAAAACCATAATTGGTCACAAAATCTGTATTGGGTTGAAACTGAATTTCATATTCCCTACACAAACCAACTACCAAGTCAACTGGACTTTTAATTTGCGCTCCCCTACTTAAGGTATCATAAAAGTGTTCACTTTTCAATAATGCAGCAAGTACTGGCTTTACTTCATATTTACTTTGCCTAAATAAATTGGCCATTGGAGTTATCACATTGGCTTCAATGGTATCATCAATATCATAATAAACAAACCAGCGGTACAATCGCCTACAAACATATTTAGCCACTTCTTGGGTAGCAAAAATCATGTCAAGCATGGCATCTAATTCTAGGTCACCAGCATTGGCCCCAGATTGACCAGTAATCACGGTATTGTTATAGAACGCTGAAAACTGTGTGTTTGTTTTATTGTGTCTAGCTGCGTCAAAATAAGAGGAAATGGTAGTGC
>CAIZMD010000106.1 GCA_903933995.1 uncultured Bacteroidota bacterium | reverse complement strand
ATTAGGTTCCTATTATGCCTGTAGTAGTTATACCCAAATCAATCCTGAATTTGGCAATTTGAATGACTTTAAACAATTGGTAGAAACTGCACACCAATTGGGATTTAAACTCATCATTGACTGGGTGGCCAATCATACAGGATGGGACCACCACTGGACATTTGAACACCCAGATTGGTATGTCAAAGACGCTAATGGCATGTTTACAGAAGTCAATGGTTGGAAAGACGTGATTGATTTAGATTATAGTCAATCGGCCATGCGGGCAGCCATGATCAAAGCCATGCAATACTGGGTAAGGGAATGTGATATTGATGGATTTAGGTGTGATATGGCACATTTGGTGCCCTTGGATTTTTGGGTAGAAGCTAGAAAACAATGCGATGCACTAAAACCACTTTTCTGGTTGGCAGAATGTGATGAACCATCTTATCATGCTTCTTTTGATGTTAGTTATGCTTGGAATTGGATGCACATAACAGAGAAGCACGCCAAGGGAGAAGTTTCATTAAATCATATACACAATACACTACATAGTTATACGCAATATCCTTTTGATGCCACCAAACTATATTTTACTAGCAACCATGATGAGAATAGTTGGAATGGAACAGAGCATGAAAAATATGGTCCTTTAGCAAAAGCGTGGTGGGTTTTTGGTGCAACATGGCATGGCTTGCCCTTAATATATAGTGGACAAGAAATAGCCAATTCTAAGCGCCTGCGATTCTTTGACAAAGATTCCATTGACTGGAAGCAATCTTTTGTCATGGAGCCATTTTTTCAATCCTTATTGGCATTGAGAAAAACCAACAAAGCACTCTCCCTAGGAGAAACTTTTGTACTGCCAAGTGACCATAGCAATGAACTCATGTGCTATTTGCGTAAATACAAAAACCATACGGTATTGGTCTTGCTCAATTTGTCACAAAAAAATGGTCTAAAAATGAGGGTAGCACACCCTTGGCTTGAAGGCAGGTTTGAGAGCTTGTTTTCTGGTTTACAGTATTCGTTTAAACCAGGAGAAAGTTTTGAATTGATGGCCGGAGATTTTTTGGTGTATCATAGTGTTGAGTAATCAAAAAACTTATTGCAACAACATAAAAAAGCCGCCACGATACAATCGGGGCGGCTTTTTTAGTTAAGGTATTTCAATTATTCGCTTTTCAAATTCAAAGGATATGCATAAGTGCCATTATATCCTGGATAGATACCTTCTAGCCTTACAGAGCCACCTTTGGCAGCAATTAATGCAGTTTTCAAATCATCCATGTTTTTGATTTCTTGTTGGTTTACACTGGTAATAATAAACCCTTCTTGCATTTTGGTATTTTTCAGTAAACCAGTACCAATTTTTTTCACCAATACTCCGCCTGGAATTTCATTGGCAGTAGCGGTTTTCTTGTCTACATTTTCTAGGTCTCCACCCAATTGTTCCATTATGCCACTCACTTTTACCACATCGGTATTACCCGCTTTGTTTTTCAAAGTTAGACTTACGGTATTTTCAGATCCACCTCTTTTGTAAACCAAAGAAATTTTATCACCTGGTTTGTACCTTGCTACTTGCTCTTGTAATTCAGGACCATTGGTTACGTTGGCGCCATTTACCTTAGTAATAATATCGCCTTTTTTCAAACCTGCATTAGCCGCAGCACCACCTTCTGGAACGCCTGTTACATATACACCTT
>CAIZMD010000105.1 GCA_903933995.1 uncultured Bacteroidota bacterium | reverse complement strand
GAATATACCGAACTAAAAACCGCTTTTGACAATAAGAAAACTACAAAAAATTATTTGCCTTATACAGAAGCCAAAAAGAAAAAGACAGCTATTGACTGGGCAAATTTTGAACCCGTAGCTCCAAACTTTACCGGGACTAAAGTCTTTGACACTGTTGATGTTAATGAGCTCCGCCCTTATATAGATTGGAAGCCATTCTTTATTGCTTGGGAAATGCATGGCAATTTCCCTGCTATTCTTACCGATAGCGTGATTGGAACAGAAGCTACCAAACTATATAACGACGCCAATGCTATGCTTGACAAAATCATTGCAGAAAATTGGCTACAAGCAAAGGGTAGCATTGGTTTCTGGGAAGCAAGTTCTCAAGAAGATGACGTAACCGTGAAAGCAACTGAGTCTGTAGAATTGAATTTCTTGCGTCAACAAATTCAAAAAGCAGCAGACCAACCCAATCTTTCTTTGGCAGATTTTATCGCGCCAGCAACAGCAAACAAAAAAGATCATATAGGTGCATTTGCGGTAACCATTCACGGGATTGAATCACATATCAAGGCTTTTGAAGCAGCCCATGATGATTATAACAAAATCATTTTGCAGGCATTGGCCGATAGATTGGCAGAAGCTTTTGCAGAATACCTTCACTTAAAAGTGCGTAAGGAATTTTGGGGTTATGCTACTGAAGAACATTTGAGCAATGAAGAATTGATTAAAGAACAATACTTGGGTATTAGACCTGCACCAGGCTATCCAGCTTGTCCGGATCATACGGAGAAATACAAATTATTTGCACTCTTACAAGCTACAGAGACTATTGGGATTCAGCTTACAGAATCATTGGCCATGTACCCTGCATCTTCTGTTTGTGGTTGGTATTTTGCCAATCCGCAGAGTCAGTATTTTGGCATTGGTAAAATTCAAAGAGACCAATTAGAAGACTATGCAAAGCGAAAGAAAATGGATTTGCCTACCGCTGAAAGGTGGTTAAGCCCCATTTTAGACTAGTATTTCATGGAATAGCCATGCCCTATTTGTACCTTTGCGGCTGAAATGTACATGGTTATGAAAAGCTTTGGTAAAATCCTGTTATTGGTATTGACTGCATTGCCCCTGTTTGTTTTGGCTCAAACCAAAAAAGAACGCAAGGGTGAATTCTATTTTTCTTGGGGATATAATAAGGAATGGTATACCAATTCCAATGTTAAAATCAGTCAGCCAAGTTTAAACAATGACTACCAATTAAAGGGGATTAAATCAAATGATAACCCAGGTTGGGATGATGGCATTTTTAACAAACCCATTAGTATTCCTCAATACAATTATAGGATTGGCTATTTTTTCAACAAGAAAAAAGGATTGGCATTTGAAATCAATTTTGACCATACCAAACATATTATCACCGATGGTCAACAAGCCCGTGTAGTGGGTACTTTAGGGGGCAGACAAGTAGATACTTCTGTCAATTTTTCAAAGTCAAATGGTTTTTATTATTACCTAAACAATGGTGCTAATTTTCTACTCTTCAATATTGTAAAGCGCTGGAATTGGGCAGAGAGCAAGTCTGGCAAATTCAAATTAGACTTCTTGGGTAGAGCAGGTATAGGACCAGTGATTCCACACGTAGAAAACAGTTTGTTTGGCAAACCCAATGAAGACGGTTTTCAGTTAGGCGGATGGAATATTGGTGTAGAAGCAGGTTTACGATCCACTTTTTACAAACATGTATTCCTTGAATTCACTAACAAAGTGGATTATGCCCGCTATAGCAATTTAAAAGTATATCAAGGAACAGCCAAACAGGCTTTTGGTACTTATGAATTGATATTGACTTTGGGTTATACTTTTCCGATGGGAAAACATGTTGCTACTAATAACTAATAAAAAAACAATTTTAAGTCAATCAGTTTAATACTTTTCCTTCAAAAGAAATTCATCAGGATCCTTAAGCAGGATGCTTTTTTCATTAATTAATTTCAGCAATTCGGCGTCTTTCATTGCATCTAACAACATGTTTTTCAAATAATAGGTTGCCACTGTTTTATCGTCTTTGATCCATTTAATGATTTTACATTGACAACTGGCATTTTCAACTGAATTGATCACCTCTTCAATCCTCCCTCCTTGTCCTAATTTTTTATACACTTCTCTGATTCCAATAATTCTATTTCTATTCCCTACATCAAAATTCCAGGAAGCTGAAATGGCTGTTAAATAACCCTCATGGCTTTCTAATGACATAAGGCTATGTCTTGGAGACTCAACATCTCCTTTATCATTTTTAATTCGTGAATAGATAGATACTATTTCTGGCGATTCAAACTGAATATAGCCAATATGATTAAAACTGGCACCATATCTATTATAGACAAAATACCCATTTTTATATTTGATCTCAATCAAATTTGCTACAACTTTATGGTATCTAGAACTATCTGAAATCCGAGCTTGTGGAGATCCTGTATAACATAGCCAAATGCCTTCCAATTTAGACCGCTCTGCATCAGTAACAGTATAGGGCAAAAGATTAAAATCACTTTTAAGCTCTTTCCATTGACTGTCATTTTGTTGATACGTTAAATAGAAATAGTAACCAATCAGCACCAATACAAGCAAACTAACTCCACTAAAGATTTTCCATTTTTTTATACGTAATAATAAGGGACCATGGTGTTGGCTAGATTTGAACTCCCATTCAGAAAGCTTCATTTTAAGTTGTTGATTCTCCTGCAAAAGAGAAAGGCTGTCTTTTGCACTTGAATCAGCTAGTACTTTTTGTACCAAAAAATCATCTGGCAAGTTTAACTCAAACGCTTGCCTACCCATACCATACACATATATATAACAAGTGTCTACTAAAAAAGGCCTTGGTGATGCTACCAAACCCAGCAATGAATCTTTTATTTGTCCTCCTGTAATATCGTATTTGCGAAATGGATAGCTACTATTTCCATTGTTATTATCCGCCTCATAGGATTGGTGGCCCAATTTTTCAGAAGTATATGGAAGTTGATTGCTGATCTCACTTAGTGCTATAGCAAGACCTTCATAATTTTTTCTATTGGTATTTTGTATTATATCCTTCCCCGTTTCTAGCTGGAATTTCTCAATACATTTATTGAGCAGATAAATGATTTCCTCTTTCCCTTTTTTTAACATTTTTTATAAAATATTGAAAATCAATTTTTTAATCCTTCAAGAAACTTGAAAACGCTTTCGGAAATTACTCAATTAATATTGAAAATGTATAGAAACAGGAAACTTATCATGCACTTAATATCATGGAGCTGAAAAAAGAAATTCTGCCTTAGTTAGTATCCTCTTTGTCTTCTACTTCTTTTAGATTGGTACTTTCATCACCCTTCCCGGTTTTTACTTTTGGGTTTTCTTGGGTTCCTGTTACCGTCATAGGTATGCCAAAGATACCTAGAGGTGGTAAACCAAGTCTGAATTTTAGATTCATCTGACCGTCAAAATTTACTTGACCACTCAGTCTTAAACGGAAGGGGAAAACCCTCATCTTGGTTTGCTCTAGCGTAATGATATTATTTTTGATGGTGGTTTTAAGATCAACTTTAGAAAGGTCTGCATTACCTGTTAAACTGTCTTTGCCTGCTGCTTTTCCAGCGGCACTAAAAAGTTTGAATCCT
>CAIZMD010000104.1 GCA_903933995.1 uncultured Bacteroidota bacterium | reverse complement strand
TGACAACTTCCCCCCTTTTGGGTGCAGGCCAATTGCGCCATTCTAAAAAGGCTTTTTTAGAAACTTCTATGGTTTTATTATAGGCTGCAAGATCTGCAAATTCAACACTAGCAATCAATTTGCCATCAACTGGTGAAAAGGATTCAATGATACTACCACTGGTTGTTATCCAATTGGATCCAGTAGATACACCTTTGTTTTGATTTTCTATACCAAGCAAACGTAAGAAGTCCATAACAAGTTTTTTACAAAGTTAGGGCTTAAGCGCTATTTGGAGGCTTTGGGTTTTATTTGTTTTTGGAATGCTGTAATAAATGGTCGTAAACATTGCTATAACTACTTCCAATGGGAATTTCTTTACCGGCTACCACTAGTTTGGTTTTGCTAAACTTTTCTATTTTGGCTAAGGGTACAATGAAAGACCTATGAACCCGAATGAAATCTCGGGGAGGTAGCTTTTCTTGAATACTTTTAAGGGTCATCAAGGTTAATACAGGGCTGGGTTTTATGTATAATTTTATATAATCATCTAAGGCTTCAACAAGCTCAAGGTCTTTGAGATTGATTTTCATGATTTCGTAATTCACTTTTACGAAAATAGAATTCAACTGTAATTCCTGTGACCCCAAGAACTCTAAATATTCTTTGGCTTTATAAGCTGCTTTTAAAAAACGATCATATTCAAAGGGTTTTAATAAATAGTCAACAGCATCTACATTAAAACCTTCTACAGCAAAATCTTTATAGGCAGTAGTAAATACAACTGCTGGTTTTTCAACTAAAGATTTATAAAATTGTAATCCATTAATATCAGGCATTTGAATGTCTAAAAAAAGCAGGTCAACTTTATTTTCTTGTAACCATTTTTTTGCTTCATCCGTGTTTGAAAATACTTTATCCAATTGCAAAAAGGATATTTTAGCACAGTATTCGCTGATTAATTGAAGTGCTAGTGGCTCGTCATCTATGGCTATGCAGTTTATCATGATGTAGTAATCTCAAGGTGTACAAGATAAAAATTATCCTTTATTTCATTTTTGAGTGTGTATTTACCAGGATACATCAATTCTAGTCTACGCTTTACATTGTTGATGCCAATCCCTGTATTTTCCATCATATTGTTCTCCGTTGGAACAATAAAATTGCTTGAAAATAAAGTAATACTATTAGGCAGTGCCTCTATTCTAATTTCTATATGAGAAACTGATTTGGTACTTATGCCATATTTAAAGGCGTTTTCTACGAATGGAATAAAAACCAATGGAGCAACAAGTTTCTCATCTATCAATCCTTCTGCAGAAAATGCAACGGTTGTTTTTTCTGTTAGCCTTACTTGTTGTAATTCAATATAATTTTTGATAAAGTCAACTTCATTGCGCAATGCTACATGCTCTTGTGTAGTCTCAGTTAATATATAACGCATGATAGAAGAAAGCTTCATCACAGCAGGGGCCGTTTTTTCACTTCTTACTACTGCCAGTGAATAAATATTATTCAAAGTATTAAAGAAAAAATGGGGATTGATTTGCGATTTTAAAAAGGAAAGTTCTGTTTGAAGCTTTTGGCTCTCTGTTTCTTTTCTAGTTTCTTCTGTTTGAAGCCATCGTTGAATAACAGAAATGCAGGTTCCTACAGTAAAGACCAACAAAAAGATGGCAATATTGAAAAAGTCTACAAAGGATCTTCTACTATTCCCGGTTCTGGGTCTGCCTCTACCAGGTGTATTGGTAGGGAAGGTCCTGATTTCTGGTGGTGCAATCCAGGTTGCTATGTATTTAGGAACATAGAGGTACATCATTAAAAAACAGAAAATGGTAAAAGTGTAGATTAACCATTTCTCCCTCATTAGAAGTTTTGGAATGAGTATCAATGTGTTCAAATAGTAAAAAAAGACCAAGAACAGGTTATTACAAATGATACTTGCAATCATATGATCGCTCATAGAAAAATTAGCATCCAACATCCTTGGAAAGAATACTAGATAGGGGAGGGCAAAGAAACAAGCCCAGGCCGCTAGGTGAGCAATAATGGTAACAATCTTTTTATTTGAGCTAATCAAAGTCCTTCTATTTTCATTAAATGTAAAAAATCCACCTGAAACAAGTTCAAATTTAACCCCTGCGGCAGAGTAGGGGCTTTAATATGGGTGAATAAGGGACTCTTATCGGTGAAGCGGACTAATAGGATTCCGAGTTGTTGGGAAAATCCATGCTTTTTACATCAGTAATGTATTGTGAAACCGCTTCATGAATACTGGCTTCCAAGTTTAAATATTGGCGGATAAAACGTGGTTTGAATTCCTGATTAATCCCCAAAAGGTCATGCATGACCAATACTTGGCCGTCACAATCTTGCCCAGCTCCAATACCAATGGTGGGAATTTCTAGACTTTTTGAAACGGTATTGGCAAGTATTGCAGGGATTTTTTCAAGTACAATCGCAAAACAGCCTGATTGTTCAAGTAAAATGGCATCGGTTTGAAGTTTTTCAGCTTCTGCTGCATCTTTTGCCCTAACAGCATAAGTTCCAAACTTATATATGGATTGAGGCGTTAGACCAAGGTGCCCCATAACGGGAATGCCTGCAGCTACAATTCTTTTAATACTTTCCGAAATCTCTGCACCACCCTCCATTTTTACTGCGTGAGCACCAGACTCTTTCATAATTCGAATGGCAGATGCTAGCGCGATGTCTGAATTGGATTGATAAGATCCAAAGGGAAGGTCTACTACCATCAAACTTCTTTCAACCGCTTTTCTCACACACTGGGCATGGTAAATCATCTGATCCAGCGTTATGGTAACAGTGGTTTCATTTCCTCCCATGACATTGCTGGCACTATCCCCAACCAAGATCACGTCTATTCCCGCTTTGTCAAAGATTTTGGCAAATGAATAATCATATGCTGTAATCATGGAGATTTTCTCCCCCTTTTTTTTCAGGTTTAACAGCGTATGAGTAGTGATTTTTTTAAGGTCTTGTGACATGAGTTATTTGGATTTCTGTGGGGGTACTTGTTCCTTTTTAGCCTTTTTGTAATTCACTATACAAATGTTGAATTAAGCCATCTGCCAATCCAATCTTTGGTACATATATTTCGTCGGCATCAGCCCATCGCATAGCATTGATATAAATTTGAAGTGCAGGAACAATTACGTCTGCACGGTCTTCACGCAATTTGTATGTTTGAATCCGCTCTTGTAAGTTAAAGCTAGAAAACTCTTTTAAATAGTCTTTTAATAAGTCTAAGCTTAAAGGTTTTCCGTCTTTTTTCTTGCTCAATGAAAAAACCTTATTGATATTGCCTCCAGTTCCAATGGCAATAATTTTCTTATAGCCCTTTGTCTTTTGTTTGATAAAATCTTTCATTTCAGACCAAAGCCGGTCTTCTACCATATCTTTTAACAAGCGAATAGTTCCTATATTAAAAGATTTTTTGAATACCAGACGACCTTCGGCAAAAAAAGTTAATTCAGTACTACCACCACCCACATCCATATACATATAACTATGGTCTGTATCCATTTGTTCTGCTATATGATTTTCATAAATTAAAGAGGCTTCAAGGTCGCCACTAATAATTTCAATACTAATGCCAGTTTCCATTCTTACTTTCCTAATCACTTCATCACTATTACTTGCATCTCTCATGGCACTGGTGGCACAAGCAATAGAATGATTTACCCCATAAGCATTCATCAAATGGCTATAGGCTTTCATAGTTTGAAGAATCATTCCTTTTTTTTCTTTTGAAATCTCTCCTTTTTCAAAGACTTCAAATCCTAGTCGTAAGGGAACCCTAACCAAATTCAATTTATTGAACACTGTTTTGCCATTAATGTCAAATGCAGGTTCCGCAATCAGTAACCTTGCCGCATTACTTCCTATATCAATAGCTGCTAATCTCAAATCAGTTAAGTTTTTTTATTCAGGTATTGGTAGGTTTCTATCTGGGAACGAACCGGTTTCTTCACAATGTAAGGTACATAGTTGTTGCTTAAATCTTGATTGAGTATACGGGCTTTTACATTATCCCTTAATTGAATGTGGATAATATCCAATAATTCAGATTTTAAACTGGGGTCAGTTACTTCTATGGCAGCTTCTACGCGATGGTCTAAATTTCTAACCATCCAGTCTGCGCTAGAAAGGAAAACCTTCTCTTTACCGTCATTATGGAAAATCATCACTCTAGCGTGCTCTAAATATTCGTCAACAATACTAATGGCGGTTGGTGTTTTCTTGAATTTTTTATTCTCCAACATGGCACAGAAAATACCCCGTACAATCATCTTGATTTCAACTCCGGCCATGGCAGCTTCATATAGTTTTTCAATAAGGACATTGTCACTAAGTGAATTTACTTTCAAAATGATTTTGGCAGCTTTGCCAGCTTTTGCCATTTTGATTTCTTTATTAATCAATAGCAAAATGTCTTTTCTCATATTATTGGGACATACCATCAAGGTTTTGCAGGCGGTTAATGGAATG
>CAIZMD010000103.1 GCA_903933995.1 uncultured Bacteroidota bacterium | reverse complement strand
CTTCTAAAAGACTGCCCCTTTTGTTCTCTTCAAACATTTTAGTCAGTTCTCGGCTAACACAGCAAAGCCTCTCTGGTCCTAAGTATTGGGCCATTTCTTCCAAGGTTTTAACCAAACGCATGGGGCTTTCATAAAAAATAATGGTGCGTTGTTCTAAGGCCAATTGCTTGAACAGGGTTTGCCTTCCTTTTTTCATGGGCAAGAACCCTTCAAACACAAACCGATTGGTGGGAATACCGCTATTGACCAAGGCAGGAACAAAAGCTGCGGCTCCTGGTAGACAGTTGACCACCACATTTTGTTTGATACATTCTCTAACCAATAAGAATGCCGGATCAGAAATTCCAGGAGTACCAGCGTCTGTAATCAAGGCCATGGATTTACCCGCCACCAATTGGTCCACAATATGGGGCACAATCTTGTGCTCATTGTGCTGGTGATAAGGAGACAAAGGCTTTTTAATCTGGTAATGCTGCAACAATTTTTGTGAAGTACGCGTGTCTTCACACAGAATTACATCTACCTGTTGTAATGTCTCTAAGGCACGCAGTGTAATGTCCTTTAAATTACCCAAGGGTGTTGGTACCAAGTACAACATGCGTTTGTTCAATAAGGATGAGGTGAATCTTAGTTGACCATTTCAATCTCAAAAAACTCCATCACTGGATTAGCCAGTAATTTAGAGCAAGCTTCTGCAGCTACTTGCTTGGCAGCTTCTTCAGAATCGGCTTCCACATTCAAAGTGATATGCTTGCCAACGCGAACATCAGAAACAGTAGTCAAACCCAGGTTTTTCAATCCACCCAAAACGGCTTTTCCTTGAGGGTCTAACAAGTCTTTTAAAGGCATCACTTTTATCTGAACATGATAAGTCATAAATAGAATATTAAGTTATTTATAGAGCAAAGATAGAATTACATAAGCTATAAACCCAATGCTAACCGCCAACCAGCCAAAAAGTACAGCAGAAACCAAAGAGACAATCGCAATGATAATGAATGGCAGCAAGGCTTTGATGGAAAATTCCTTGAATTTCATGGCCATCATGGGTAAGGTAGAAATCATTAGATAACTAGACAAACCAATCACTGCATACCAAAACCAATAGCTACGCAAGAGCTCAATGATCCACAGGTCTTTGGCAAACCAGTACACCAAAGGAAAACTGGCCACCCAGATACCCGCAGCAGGAATGGGCACCCCTTTAAAACCATAGCTCTGCTCCGTATCAATATTGAACCTAGCCAATCTATAAGCTCCAGCGCAGGGCACCAAGAATGCTGGTAGTAAAAAGGCTGAGGAAATATCCAACCCACCATCATGTTGGGCAAAGCTCAAACGCAAAAATTGGTAAATAATCAACCCTGGGGCTACACCAAAACTCACTACATCGGCCAAAGAGTCTAGTTGCTTACCCATTTCAGAAGGCACTTTTAGCAAGCGTGCTACAAAGCCATCAAAAAAATCAACCACGGCGGCGGCGGCAATTAAGATACTTGCTAGATAGATCTGCTCAGGAATCTCTACCAGATTTTCACCACTGGCATCAACACTTAGAGACAAACCAGTTTGCATAATCTGAACAATGGCCATGCAACCCAAGAACAGATTGGCAAGGGTGAACAGGTTGGGGATCTGTTTTTTCATAATTATTTCCTGGTTTTCATCAGGGTTTCAATTTCTTCAATAGTAATAGGAATATTTTTCATCAGGTCAATATTCCCATTCTTGGTAATCCAGAAATTGTTTTCAATACGCACACCCATTTGTTCTTGTTCAATATAAATACCGGGTTCAATAGTAAAGACCATACCTGGCTTAATAGGTTCGGTTCTTGTTCCCAAATCATGTACATCAATACCCAAGTGGTGAGAAATGCCATGATACAAGTATTTTCTATATGCCCTATTTTCAGGGTCTTCATTCTTTACATCGGCCTTGGTAATCAAACCAATTTTTATGAATTGCTTGGTGGCTTCATCCCCTACCTTCTCCGTATAATCTACAATACTAATACCTGGTTTTAAAATAGACTTAGCATAATTGTGTAAGGCCAAACAAGCATTGTACACTTCTTTTTGACGCAGGCTGAACTTACCATTCACCGGAATAGTCCTGGTTAAGTCTGCACAATAACCACCATATTCCGCACCAAAATCCATCAAGATTAATTCACCGTTTTTACACTCTTGGTTATTAGAAACATAGTG
>CAIZMD010000102.1 GCA_903933995.1 uncultured Bacteroidota bacterium | reverse complement strand
TACCCTACCATTAAAAACCCCATGTTTATTGGCAAGGTCTATATAAACATCAGGCAGACCACGTAATAACACACCTGTACCAAATTGCAAAACCCTTTCTGGTAATTCCATCAAGGATTGATAATCTTTTTCACCAGCTTTAACAGTGATGGAACCAATGGTTCCCTTGTTCAATTTGCTCATCTCTTATGAATTGCTTGCTTACTAATTGTTGTTCATTGTTTCCCATTTGGGATAGTCCTTGGTCAACAAATTTTCTGGCCAAACACCATACCAGGCATAGCCTGTTCTTCTTTCCCATTCAATTTCTTTTACATCATATTTTTTCTCGCTATCTCTTCCACTAAACATAGGTCTATTGGTTTCAATTTCATAGAACCTAGCCCATACACTTGAATTAGCATCTGCTACCAAAACCCGATCCTTGCCCTTGGGCTGATCAGGGGCAGAAACGTCTTGGTATCTAAAGCCATTGACCCTAACTGCTTGAAACCATTCAATAGCCGCATTGATTGCTTGTTTCATTGCAACAGAAGGTTGTTTTTGACGCATCAAGAACCTTACAATTGCTACAGACTCATTGGCACTGATAGAAGGCAGCTCAAATTTTCTAGCCATTTCTGGCACTAGGGTAATAGGATTGTATTGAGTACACCATGCCGTGAGCTTGCCATTTACTTTTATCTGTGTATTGATAATACAATCAATTGCTTTTTTAATGGCCATTTCTGCTGCAGGTTTAAAAACAGGATTGATATAATCAAACCCATTTTTCCCTTCAACTATATCACCCAAAATATTGAGCACATTCACCATGGCATTATCGTTGTAAGTGATCTGCCCCCTGTACAAACTTGCATCTGGAAAATACTGTGGCCAACCTCCCTTAGCATTTTGTGCACGCAAACAATAGGCTATACCCTTTTCAACTGCAGCCAAATACTTGGGATTATTGGTTTTAGTAAAGGCCGCCATTAAATATTTGATTTCTCGGCTAGTGGCTTCATTATCAAATGTGGCATCTCTGTGCATAGAATCAGCCAAAGCGGCTTTGGCTTCTAAAACAGTTATTGGTTTTTGATAATCCAATTTTATTTCATTCACTGCCTTGGGCCATCCGCCTATGGCGCGTTGAAAAAGCAACATTTTTTCAGCGATGGTATCAATACTTGGCTGTTGATTAGTGACCGGAATTTGGTAAACAGCGGGAACTACTTTGAATACTGGTTTGGTTTTGACAAAGCTGATGTTCTCTGGTTTCCATGCACCATGAAATACCCAAGCAGCCGTGATGGCTTCTGGACTTACCTTGGCTTCAGTTAAATTATTGGCAAACCAAGCATAGTCTCCTCCCTCTTTGTGGCAATTGTAAAAATAAATTCTGCGCCCCCATTGAATCTGGTTTTGCGGTTGAGAGGCATTTAGATAAATAGGCGCGTCTGCCATGTTTATGGCAAACCTACAATCCAATAAAAAAAACTGTGCGTCTCTATGATACCTGCCAAGTTTAAATCCGTCTTCGCCTTTAAATACACAATTTTTTAATACGGTTTTGCTGTCTTGATTAGCTGATCCATCATGCCAAATAGCAGCAGTATTTCCATGCGCATTGAAGACACAGTTCTCTGCATAGGCCCAACCGCGGGGGCAATAAAAATCAACCCCACCTTCCATCTCACAGTCCTTAAAATAAAATTGCCCTTCGGTAGTATTCCAAGGGCTTACAGTATCGCCACCATAGGCTTTAAAAATACAATTGCGCGCAATTAACCTAGTTGTACCAAAACTTCTCAAAGCCATTTGGTGGCCCGATTTTTTGACCACTTTAAATGGATTAGCCGAATCAGCTTTGCAATCAATATGCATCTCCTCTTTTAGGTTAAATCCAAAATCATTTGAAATGGTTAGGTTCTCCAAAACAATGTCAGAACCTTTTAGATTAATGGTAGCCACACCCCAATCATCGGGGTGTTCACAACGCCAAATATCCCTTGCCTGTGAGCAACGAATCTGTGTTTTGTTTTTGTCTTCTCCTACTAGTGCTACAAACTGTTTTTCAATAAATATTTTCTCTTGGTAAATGCCATTCTTAATTAGGATCACCCTATGTTCAACAGCATGATCTGGAAGACTGTTAATGGCAGCTTGGATACTGGTAAAATCTCCTTTGCCATGTTGGTCTACCACAATCACTTTATCCGCAGCATTTAATTGTATGCAGGGTATAATCAACATCAAACAGCATAACTGTATGCATGCAAATAACCAATAAGATGTTTCTTTCTTTTTCAATATTTTTTATTGTAGATGATAGTTGTTAAAACATGTATCAACTATTTGATGTTTTATTTTGCGCTTTGTTTAACCGGAATTTGTTTGATCAACCATTTTACCAAATCATTGGCAGCTTGGAGGTTCTGGTATTCTATGGGCAATTTTCTGCCATCAGTATATTCATTATATAACCAAGGATCAGCTGTTGCAAACACCGTACCCTTACCCAATTTAGCGGTTGCAAAAATGATTAATTCTTCTTTTTTCAACATTGGTTTTGCAGGGGCTGTTAACGTAATAGAACTAACTTCTTTTTGATAAATCTTTTTCACGTTTGGCAAAATGGGATTTCCTGCAGGAACCAATACTGCACCTGTTTCATATTGATTACCCTGAACCCTATTATAACTATCCTCGTTAAAATGAATGCCAAACTTATTGGACAATTGATTAAAGTGCTCAAACTCAGCATTGCCCTTGTCATTGTGTAACAAAACCAATACACCACCAGATTTTACCCATTCTGCAATGGCTGTTACGTCTTTTGGCTGAACATAATTAGGGGTTGGATTATCGGTAATATTATCCGCATCAACAATCAAATAAATATCACTGTTTTTTAGGTTTTCTTTTGTTGGAGCAGCACTCAAGGTTTTGGTTTGTATGCCATGCGCATTAAACACTTGACCTAACAAATAAAACCCATTATTGTACATTTCATCCCATTTATAATGATAGGGTTTTAAAACACCAGTAATGTCTTTTTTCTTTTCTGCATTGAACCAATCATCTAGAAGCACAGATTTACCAGCTCCCAATTTTAAGTTTTTGTGCAAAGCCATTTCATTAGCCATTTGCAAAAAGGCACCAACACCTTTTTTATCATTAACAATGACTTTCTCACTCATGTAATAAGCATAGCTTCCGTCTCTATAAGGATTGCCCCCTAAGCCGCTAACAGAAACAGTACCGTGCAAATTGGTTTGACCATTGGCATCAACTTTTAAAAACTCTTTAAGAACGCCTGTATAACCTTTCTCTGCAACCGTTATCCAAGTAGCTGGCAAGTAACCCAACCTAACGGCTTTGGCAATGGTGCAAACAAACATGCTTGAGGCAGAAGCTTCTAAATAGTTACCTTTTTCTTTTGGCAGGTTTAAAATATCATACCAAACACCAGTTGCTGGGTCTTGCACTTTTTTGATGGCCGTAACAAACCTAACTAGGATCTGCTTTAAGGAATCTTTATAAGGATTGTTATTGGGCATCCTTTCCATTACGTCTACCAAGGCCATACCATACCAACCCATTGCCCTTGCCCAAAAATGTGGTGAAAGTCCGGTTTTAGGATCTGCCCATTTTTGTTCTTTGGATTCATCCCATCCATGATAGATTAAACCAGATTTAGGATCCCTGGCTTTGGCTTCCATGACAATGAATTGTAGAGCAATATCTTTAAATGCTTCTGGTTCATGAAAATCAACCGCAAATTCTGCATGGAATGGCTCTGCCATATACAATCCATCCAACCACATTTGGTGGGGGTAGATTTTTTTATGCCAATATCCTCCAGCATTGGTGCGAGGTTGTTTTTTTAATTGCTCTCTTAATATGAGTGCTGCTTTATAATATTTTTCCTTACTAGTTACTTTGTATAAAGTCAACAACATTCTTCCATCTAGGATATTGTCTAGGTTATAATCCTCAATCTTATACGTTCGAATATTCCCATTTTCTTCAACAAAATAGTCCATACTTTTTTGTAGATAGTTGAAATACTTGGGGTCTGCAGTTTGATACCAAAGCCCTTCAATCCCTTTTAAAACAACTCCAAGGTCATAAGACCATTTAGTGGGTTTAGCCCCTTCTACCCAAAGGGTATCAGTCCATGTTTTCATAATGGTTGCGGCCATTCTTTCTGCAGGGCTCTGTGCTTGTACCGCTTGGAGCAATGTCAATGAAAACAATGCAATGGAAAGGAATCTTTTCATACTACTTAATTTCTATGGTTTTAACATCGGCTCCAAAGCCAATATCCGTTTTAGGTTTTTGATTGTTCTTGAGGGTAATAGAAACAGTTTTTGTTCTAGGACCATGTGCTTGCAAAAATGTTTCAGACTTATTGCTAAACTCAAATCCTTTGATGTTGATATCGTTGCTATTGAGTGTGTATACCAATGGATTTTTATTGTTAGCGTGTATGCTGATATTATTTAGTTGAATTCCTGTTGCTTCTTGAATATCTATCCCTTCCTTAGCCTGAATAAATACATTGTTCATTTGAATGTCTTTTACATGCATTTCAGGAATCCCTCTCACAAAAATGGCTTTGGATGCACCATTACAACTGATATTATTAAAAAAGAAATGCTGAAACTGAGGGGTAGCTTCTGTTACAGGAAGTGTTTCTACAACAGGTGGTTCTCTTTTTTCACCAGCCAACACAACAGGATCTTTGGCCATATAATACATGTCAAACAAAATAGCCTCAGCCACAATATCTTTCATCACAATATTGCTAGCATAAATATTCTCAACAATCCCGCCTCTTCCCCTAGTTGTTTTAAATCTAAGTCCAATATCAGTTCCAATAAAAGTACAATTTCCTACATACAAGTTTCTGGCCCCACCACTCATTTCACTACCTATCACAAAACCTCCATGTGCATGATAAACAGTACAATTGTTTACAATCATGTCTTGAGTAGGTATACCTCTTTTTCTTCCGTCTTCATCTCTACCAGACTTGATAGTAATACCATCATCACCCGTATCAAACACACAGTCTTCCATGAAAATATTCTTACAACTTTCCAAATCAAGGGCGTCTGTATTGGTACCATACCAAGGATTTTTCACAATTAATCCTTTGATGGTAATATGTTCACTAGTAACTATATGCGTAGTCCAAGCAGGGCTATTATTAAAAGTGACACCTTCTATTAAGATATTTTTTGAATTAGATATCCTTACCATATTGGGTCTCAAAAAATCTTTGATCCCCTCAAAATCAGTGAGCTTTTTACCTTCCGTTAGTTTGCCAATATTTTTATCCAAGGATGCTTTAACGGCTGCTTCAGAGGGATACCATGTTTTCTTATCTTCTGTTAAAGCACCACCATAAGTTTGTAAATGATTCTTCCAACCAGATTCATTCATCTTGTCTTTCTTCAATGGTCTCCAGAAAAAACCATTGCCATCAAAAGTGCCATTACCCGTAATGGCAATATTACTAATTCCTTCAGCAGTGATAGGAGACTGACACCTTGCGGCATCTACTCCTTCAAAAGAAGAAACCACTAAGGGATATTGATTCAAGTCACTGCTAAAAATGACCAAGGCATTTTTCTCTACATAGAGATTGATATTGCTCTTCATCACAATGGGACCTGTTAACCACAAACCAGCAGGAATTTTTACAACCCCGCCACCCTTGGCTGCCATTTGCTCAATGGTTTTGTTAATGGCTACCGAATTCAAGGTTTTGCCATCAGCTACCGCACCATTGGCAAGAATACTCAAAGTGTCTTGTCTAAAATGTGGTTGATAAATTTTTGGTAATTCAAATTGATACTTTCCTTGGAACAAAGAAGGTTGTAACAAAGCAGCTAGAGGCATTTGTTGGTCAAGAATAGATTGACAAACCAAGGATGCCATAGACGCAGCACCATATTCACTAAAATGGGTATTGTCTTCTTCCTTACCCTTGTAATTTTTAAAATGCTGTGCCGGAATATTTAAAAAGAAGCGTTTGCTTCCCTCTACTCCTTCTTTCACAATAATGGCCTCACTTGACTTGTGCAAATCAATCATGGGCACTTTTAATAAAGCTGCCACTTCTTTTACTACAGCAGGGTAATCACCATGTTGGTCTACAAATTTTCCTTTCTCGTCAAACTTCCTACGCATAACAGGTGTAATCAAAATAGGGAATCCACCCTTGCTTCTAGTGTCTTTAACAAAACGAATCAGATTCTCTTTGTATAAGCCATGTGCTGGCGCTGAACGATTGGTATCTTCTACCTTTTGGTCATTGTGTCCAAATTGAATCAATACATAATCACCTTTACGCATTCTGGACATGATAGTATCCCAACGTCCTTCTTTGATAAAGCTTTTGGTACTTCTTCCATTCATAGCATGATTCTGCACCTGAATGCCTGGCAAAAGAAACTTTGGTAATAATTGGCCCCATCCCCTTTCAGGATTTTCATCCAAAGGTTTATCTGCCATCGTGGAATCGCCAATCAAAAAAATTCTGGGATTGCTTTCGGGCATTCCAAACCCCAATAAACATAGGATGAACAGAAAACTGACCGTTTTTTTCATGGAGGCAATCGATTTAAAAGAAGTAGAAAAAATAAAATAAAATTCTAAGCAACAAAGTACGATGTTCCTTGTAAAAGCAGTCCTGTCAAAGCCTTAGAAAGGGTCTAATTAAGCCATCTTTTTACGCAAACGTTCCCGCTAATGTCAGTTTGAGCCTCATTTGAGATTACCAAAGACCCGACATCGTAAAAAAACCTAATTTAGTAGCTAAACCATTTCATCCATATGAAATTTGAAGCTGTTACCATCAAAGACATTGCCAAGGCCTTGGGGTTATCTACCTCAACGGTATCTAGGGCTTTGAGGGACAGTTATGAGATTAGTCCAGCTACTAAAAAACAAGTGCTGGAATATGCCGAGCAAATCAATTATCGGCCAAATCCTATTGCGCTAAGTTTAAAAGAAAAAAGGAGCAGATCTATTGGAGTCATTGTTTGTGAAATAGCCAATAGCTTTTTCTCTCAAGCCATTAACGGCATAGAGTCCATTGCCTATGACAAGGGGTATAATGTTATTATTTCTCAGAGTCATGAATCCTATGAAAGAGAAGTAATTGACCTTCAATATTTGGCCTCAAGATCCATTGACGGGTTGTTGATTTCTGTTTCTGCAGAAACAGAGGATTTTTCACACCTGAAAAATTTGCATGATCGCGGTTTTCCCATTGTATTTTTTGACCGTGTTGCTGAAAGCATTAACACCCACAAAGTTATTGTAGACAATTTCAAAGGGGCTTATGACGCCACCAAGCATTTATTGGATAATGGCCACCAGCATATTGCTAACCTTGCTGGATCACCACACTTGTCTATTACCAAAGAAAGATTGGGTGGATACAGAAAAGCCTTAGAAGATCATGGCTTAACCTATCAAGAATCCTATACTGAATTCTGCTTACATG
>CAIZMD010000101.1 GCA_903933995.1 uncultured Bacteroidota bacterium | reverse complement strand
TATACAAAGTGTCTGCGCAAAAGGCATAAGACCTATTGGGGTGATTGGCATAAGTAACTAATTCGTTAGAAATAACTTCTCCAGACTTGGTTCTATAGTCTTCACCCATTTTAAGATTCTCATAAAAGGCTGCTGGAATGCCATATTCCAATACTTTTTCTCGAATAATCTTTCTGGGTTTCTTTTTCTCAGTAATCAGAAATCCCCAGCAGGGAATCCGGTGAATGGTTTGAAAACAGTCAATCTGCAATTTGGGTTGATCCAATATAGTGCCTTCGGCTGTTAATGGATGAAACTGTAAGGGGAAGGGCAGGGTAGTACTGGCTACTTTTAACTGTAACTGGATAATATCTAATAGGTCTGCTGGTGCATAAAGATTCAATGGGTGTTCCCTGCCTAAAAGCCCCATGCTAGTGATCAGTCCAATTAGGCCAAAATAATGGTCTCCGTGTAAATGAGAGATCAGGATATGGGTAATCTTGCTATGTCTTATCCTGTATCGGGCAATCTGCATTTGGGTACCTTCACCACAATCTATCAGCAATAATTGGTCATTGATGGTCACCAACTGGGAAGTAGGATGCCGATCATAAGCGGGAAGTGCTGAATTATTGCCCAGAATGGTTACGCCAAACATGAATTGATAGCTAAAATGAAAAATAGGACGGCAACCTCTTGCTCGTCCACATATTATGATAACTAACTATCAGATAGGTCTTTTTATTGCCATATTAGGGCTATTTATTTCTAAATAAGACTAGATTGTGCGGGTAGAATGCTGGCTATTGGGTTGTCAAATAAAAATCAGTTCTAAAAATTCGAATTTTCATGATTTAATCCCTACTTTTGCAGCCGATAAAAAATTAGAAGTAAATTTCCGGAGTCTTTTTAAAAATTTTGAGATGCCTTATTTAACAACAGAAAAGAGAGCAAGTATTTTTGCAGAATTTGGTGGAAAAGCCACTAACACCGGTTCAATTGAAGCACAAGTTGCTATTTTGACCGAGCGTATCGTTCACATTTCCAATCACTTGAAAGCTAACAAGAAAGATTTTTCTACTCAGCGTGGTTTGATGAAAATGGTTGGACAGCGTAAGCGTTTGTTGAGCTATATGCAAAAACATAACCTGACTGGATATCGCGCCCTGATTGAAAAACTGGGTCTGAGAAAATAATCTTTACCATGATACTTATAGACTATTCCCAACTGACAATCACGTACGGTTGGGAATAGTTTTTTGTGTCTACACCTGATTTCCATTTTCATTTTCCTTTCACAAAGGCCACGATTTACTGGTTTAACGGCTTGTAAATCAGCGGCCTACTACAATACAAACATGTTATCACAACCAACTAGTGTAAAATTTGATCTTGGCGGTGGACGCGAAGTGACAATTGGTACAGGCAAATTGGCCCGTCAGGCCGATGGTGCTGTTACCGTAAGCCAGGGCAACTGTATGATTCTGGCAACCGTTGTTGCCAATAAAGACCCTAAAGATGGTCAAGACTTTTTTCCTTTGAGCGTAGATTACCAAGAAAAGTTTGCATCTGCAGGCCGTATTCCTGGTTCTTTTTTCAAAAGAGAAGCTCGTTTAAACGATTATGAAATCCTGACCAGCCGTTTGATTGACCGTGCGCTGAGACCCCTGTTTCCTGAAGATTATCTTTGCGATGTACAGGTGTTGGTGACTTTGGTGTCAAGCGATCCAGAAATTATGCCTGATTCATTGGCTTGTTTGGCAGCTTCTGCAGCCCTTGCCGTTTCTGATATTCCAGTAATGGAAATTATTTCTGAAGTAAGAATTGGCCGTATCAATGGTCAATACATCATCAACCCAACCCGTTCTCAGCTGGCTGAATCTGATTTGGAGTTCTTGATTGCTGCTACAGAAAAGAACTTGATGATGGTTGAAGGAGAAGCTAAAGAGTGCGCTGAAGCAGACCTAGTAAAAGCTTTGGAAATTGCACACGATGCTATCCGCATTCAAATTAAAGCACAAGCTGATTTGCGTGCTCAATTGGGTATTACTACCAAACGTGATTATAAAAAACCTGCGTCTGACGAAGCTGTTAATGAAAAAGTAATTGCTTTTGCTAAAAAAAGGGTTTATGAAATCTCTAGAAAAGGGTCTGCCAAACACGAGCGCAGCGATGCTTATGCTCAGTTGAAAGACGAGTTAATGGCTAGCCTTGGTGAAGATGTAACTGATCTAGAAAAGAAATTGGCTAAGAAGTACTACGAAGACCTGAAATGGACTGTAGTAAGAGATATGATGTTAGAAGACCGTATTCGCTTAGATGGCCGTAAATTGGATGAAGTTCGTCCTTTGGCTATGGAAGTTGAACCACTGCCTTCTCCACACGGATCTGCTTTGTTTACAAGGGGTGAAACCCAGTCTTTGACTACCGTAACTTTTGGTACCAAATTGGATCAATTGTTGTTGGAAACTGCAGCAAAATCTGATTATGGTAATTTCTTCTTGCACTATAATTTTCCTCCATTCTCTACAGGAGAAGTGAAAATGATTCGTGGTGTTGGTAGAAGAGAAGTAGGACATGGTAATTTGGCCATGCGTAGCTTAAAGCAAATGATGCCAGGTAATGACTATGCTTACACTGTTCGTGTAGTGAGTGATATCTTGGAAAGTAATGGTTCATCTTCTATGGCAACTGTTTGTGCTGGTTCATTAGCTCTTATGGATGCTGGTGTTCCTGTTCCAAAACACGTGAGTGGTGTGGCCATGGGATTGATTACCAGAGCTGATGGTAAATACGCTATCCTTACAGATATCTTGGGTGATGAAGATCATCTAGGAGATATGGACTTTAAAGTAACCGGTACCCGCGATGGTATTTGTGGTGTACAGATGGATATTAAGGTAGACGGTTTGAGCATGGAAGTGATGATGGAAGCATTAGAACAAGCTCGTGCTGGTCGTTTACATATTTTGGATGCTATGTATGAGTGCATTCCTGCGGCTAGGGCCGATGTGAAACCTCATGCTCCACGTATGGTTAAGTTGATCATTGACAAAGAATTTATTGGCGCAGTGATTGGGCCAGGTGGTAAAGTGATTCAAGAAATTCAACGCGAAACTGGTACTACTATCAATATTGAAGAAGTTGGCAATACCGGAGAAGTTTCTATCTTCTCTGCATCTAAAGAAGCTGTTGACAAAGCAGTTGCTTGGGTACGTGGTATTACTGCTGTTCCTCAAGTTGGTGATGTGTATGAAGGACCAGTGAAGGGTATTAAAGAATTTGGCGCATTTGTTGAATTCATGCCTGGTAAACAAGGTTTATTGCATATCAGTGAGATCAGCTGGTCTAGGTTAGAAACCATGGACGGTCTGTTCAAAGAAGGCGATATGGTGAAGGTTAAATTGGTTGGCTTAGATCCTAAGACCGGCAAGTTTAAATTAAGCCGTAAAGTGTTGATGCCAAGACCAGAAGGCTCAAGACCTAGAGAAGAAAGAAATGATGCTCCAGAGGCATAATTGAATAGAACACTGAAATGGCCTGCATCGCAGGCCATTTTCATTTAAAACATACCATGGATACTACTACACAAATCAGCATTCTAAGTGCTGACCAAGCAGAAAAAGACTTACTAATTGCACAACTAGCTGATCTAGGTTTTGACGCTTTTGAAGAAACAGAAGAGGGCTTACACGCATTTATTGCCAATGCTGATTTTGATGAAGCAGCTTTAAAAGCCTTGTTGGATAAACAGGACTATGCCCAAACCGTCATTCCTAAGCAGAATTGGAACCAATTATGGGAATCCAATTTTGAGCCGGTACAAGTAGAAGATTTTGTAGGAATTAGAGCAGGTTTTCACCAAGCCATTGAAGGGGTAATTCATGAAATTGTGATTACACCCAAAATGAGTTTTGGAACTGGTCACCACGCCACCACCTATTTGGTTATGAAAGCCATGCGGGACTTGGATTTCAAAGCAAAGAGCGTCTTGGATTTTGGATCTGGAACGGGTATTTTGGCCATTCTTGCTGAAAAATTAGGTGCTTATTCCGTTCTGGCCATTGACAATGATGACTGGTGTATTGAAAATTCACTAGAAAACTTGGTCATTAACCAAACCCAAGTGATTAGGGTGGAAAAAGCTGATTCTGCAGCGCTTTTGGACCAATATGACCTGATTTTGGCCAATATCAACAAGCATATCATTTTGGAAAATATGGACCATTTGGGTAAGGCTTTGGCAAAAGAAGGTACTATTTTACTCAGCGGATTGCTGGTAGAAGACGAGGCCGATATATTGGCAGCCTGTGCCAAAAATGGTTGGAAACACCTGTTTACCAACACCAGAAATGGTTGGATTGTTCTGGGAATGGCCCGTTAAAATCGGTAGAAAATGGCTTTGTTAAGGAATTATTAAGGATCAGAACCTTATATTTGTTACTCAAACAACTTCAAACCACCCCCGAATGAACGAATTTTTGCTCATTGTTCTGGCTTACTTGATCGGGTCCATTCCAACAGCTGTTTGGGTCAGTAAGACTTTTTTTAACATAGACATCAGGGAATACGGTAGCGGCAACGCCGGTGCTACCAATACTTTCAGGGTATTGGGCTCTAAATGGGGTTCCTTTGTAATGTTGGTAGATGTACTAAAAGGTGTATTAGCAACATCAT
>CAIZMD010000100.1 GCA_903933995.1 uncultured Bacteroidota bacterium | reverse complement strand
TTCTTCTTCCAAATTGGCAAAGCCTTTTCTTTCAACAACAGACTTTAGACTTACTGGTTCTGATTCAATGCCCGTCATATGAGAGAGACAATCACGGATGGTGATATAGCCTTTAGAATATTTGGCAAATAGGGGAATAAACTTAGCTACTTTATCATCCAAAGAAAGTCTTCCCTGATCCACAAAACTCATGACCAGTGCGGCTGTTAACCACTTGCTACAACTGGCAATAGGTGCCTGGGTTTTGGCGGTAAATTCACCCACCGCTTTTTGATAAACAACCTTACCGTCTTTATATACCATGACCATCGCGGCGCCGCCAAGATCTTTTTTACTAGCATCCACCATTTGGTCTAGACCTGTAAAATTGTATTGTGCTTGGCTAACTTGTAAGATTGACAGAAAAATCAATACTAGACTGACTTTTACGCAGAAATGTTGGAACTTTACAGACATAATTTCTGATTTGGTGATCCCCTGCGCCCAATTAGGCGCTTAGAATGATTTTTGCGTCTAATTTACTACATGCTTCTGGCAAACGGCGGCATGAAATATAAACAATCGTTAAATAGTCCCTAGTGGACCGGAGGATAGTATATGAACATGAGCAATTACACCATCAAAGCGCAGGAAACTATTCAGGCGGCGCAGCAATTGGCATTCAATCAGGGCAACCCAAGTATTGAAACCAATCACCTGTTAAAAGTATTGGTGGCCGATTCAGAAAGTTCGGTGGCATTTTTATTAAAAAGAAACAACGTAAACATAGCATTTGTAGAATCCAAAATGGATGAAGCCATTGCTAAATTGCCCAAGATTTCTGGAGGAGAACCCGCGCAGAATTTGAGCCGTGATATGGGTAATGTGATGCTTCGTGCAACTGCCGTGCTCAAAGAATTCAAAGATGAATTTGTGAGTACCGAACACTTACTCTTAGGGCTGTTACAAACCAATGATGATGTTTCTAAAACCCTCAAAGCCGCAGGTCTTACGGAGAAAGGTTTGATTACCGCTATCAAGGATTTGCGCAAGGGCGATAGCATAAATTCTCAGACGCAGGAAACGCAACTCAATTTCCTAAACAAGTTTGCCAAGAACTTAAATGATATGGCGCGTCTGGGTAAACTAGACCCTGTAATTGGTAGGGATGAAGAGATTAGAAGAACCCTGCATATTTTAACGCGTAGAAGCAAGAATAACCCCATTTTAGTGGGTGAGCCTGGTGTGGGTAAGACCGCCATTGTAGAAGGTCTGGCAATGCGTATTATTAATGGAGACGTTCCAGAAAATTTGAAGTCCAAAATCATATTTGCACTAGACATGGGTCTGTTGATTGCTGGTGCCAAATACAAGGGTGAATTTGAAGAGCGTTTAAAAGGCGTGGTCAAAGAAGTAACCAATAGTGATGGAGAGATCATTCTTTTTATTGATGAGATCCATACCCTGATTGGGGCTGGTGGTGGAGAAGGCGCCATGGATGCGGCCAATATTTTAAAACCCGCACTGGCTAGGGGAGAACTCAGGGCCATTGGTGCTACTACCTTGAACGAGTATCAAAAATTCTTTGAGAAAGACAAGGCGCTTGAAAGAAGGTTTCAGAAAGTGATGATTGATGAGCCCAGCATGGAAGACGCTATTTCTATTTTGCGTGGATTAAAGGACAGGTATGAAACCCACCACCACGTGCGCATCAAAGACGAAGCCATTATTGCAGCAGTAGAATTATCTAGCAGATATATCACTGACCGTTTCTTGCCAGACAAAGCCATTGACTTGATTGATGAGAGTGCGGCCAAACTGCGTTTAGAAATGAATTCCATGCCCGAGGAATTAGACAAGTTAGAAAGACAAATCAGGCAATTGGAAATTGAAAGAGAAGCCATTAAGCGTGAGAAAGATGAGAGCCTCTTAAAGGAATTGAATATAGAAATCAGCAACCTGAGTGTAGAGCGTGATACACTAAAAGCCAAGTGGCGTGAAGAGAAAGAATTGGTAGAGAAAATTCAGAATACCAAGGCCAATATTGAAAGCCTAAAACTGGAAGCCGAGCAGGCAGAAAGAAATGGCAATTACGGCGCGGTGGCAGAAATTAGGTATGGCAAAATCAAAGAACAGGAAGCCATTATTAGGGAAACTACCGAGTTGCTCAATACACTTAGTGCCAACAGCAAGCGATTGATGAAGGAAGAAGTAGATGCAGAAGATATTGCTGACAACATTGCCAAAGCAACTGGAATACCTGTAGCCAAAATGATGCAGAGTGAAAGAGAAAAACTCTTGCACTTAGAAGACGAATTGCATCATAGGGTAGTGGGGCAGGAAGAAGCCATTACGGCGGTGGCCGATGCTATACGTAGAAGCCGTGCAGGATTACAGGATCCCAAAAAGCCCATTGGTTCTTTTATCTTCTTAGGAACCACCGGTGTTGGTAAGACTGAGCTAGCAAAAGCTTTGGCAGAATACCTCTTTGATGACGAGAGTATGATGACAAGGATAGACATGAGTGAGTACCAAGAAAAACACACAGTGTCTAGACTGGTGGGTGCCCCTCCCGGATACGTGGGCTATGAAGAAGGCGGACAATTAACCGAAGCGGTGAGAAGAAAGCCTTACAGTGTGGTGCTCTTGGATGAAATTGAAAAAGCCCATCCAGACGTTTGGAATATTTTATTACAGGTCTTGGACGATGGTAGGTTAACGGATAACAAGGGTAGGGTGGTGAATTTTAAAAACACCATCATCATCATGACCAGCAATATTGGTTCACATATTATTCAAGAAGCATTTGACAATGTAGACGAGGATAATATAGAAGAACTGGTAGAGAAGACCAAGGTAGAAGTAGTAAACCTCTTGCGTCAAACCGTAAGACCAGAATTCTTAAATAGGGTAGACGAGATTATCATGTTCCAACCCCTGCTCAAAAAGCAGATCATGGGTATTGTAAAAATTCAACTAGAAGGTTTACGCAAATTGGTGGCAGAAAATGGTATTCAATTGCACTATAGTGACTATCTATTAGAGACTTTCGCAGAACAAGGTTATGACCCACAGTTTGGTGCTAGACCACTAAAAAGACTGGTACAGAAAATGATTGTCAATGCTTTAAGTAAGAAAATTTTGGCTGGGGAAATTGACAAGGGGAAAACAGTCTTGGTAGACGCTTTTGATGGGGTAGTGGTTTTTAGAAATGAAGACGCAGAATCTGCTATCAAAATCTAAAATTGTGTAGTTTAGGCAAATGATACAGTTCAATGCCAAAGTGGAACAATTTGGAGCCATGGGTGAAAAAACCGGCTGGACCTATATTAAAGTGCCAGCTGCCCTAGCACAGGAATTGTATCCTGGAAATAAAAAATCCTTTAGGATAAAGGGGAAACTAGACAATTGGGCTTTTGAACAATTGGCCCTGATTCCCATGGGAGAGGGCGATTTTATTCTAGCATTGAATACCCAGATCAGAAAGCAAATCAAAAAAAATAAAGGGGCAACCCT
>CAIZMD010000099.1 GCA_903933995.1 uncultured Bacteroidota bacterium | reverse complement strand
TTCTGGCGTATATAAGTTGCGCCGGTTTGTGCACAATAAAAGTGCAGCGTTTTATCACAGGGGCCATATTCCAAATTGGTGGTGAGCACTTCATCACCCGGGCCAATTTGCAAACTCTTGGCAATGATATTCACTGCATAAGAAGGATTGGTAACATAGACCAATTCATCTGCCTGGCAATGCAAGTATTCAGCTAAAGCAGTTCTTGCAAGTTTCAAATAGGCTGGCCCAGTTTCATTCACAAATACGGTGGGCTCTGTTTCCAATTCTAATTGAAACTGTTGGTACTTTTCAAAAATGGGTTTTGGGCAGGAGCCATAAGCCCCAAAATTTAGATAAGTAATGTCTTTTTTAATCAGGAACAATTCCTTTAAAGCTTGTGAATCAATCATATCATTGTTTTTGGGCCAATATGTCTTGTACAATTTTTAAATGGTGTTGGTTATGTACAAATAAAAAACGGATAGTGGTTTTTAAATTCAAGCTCCCAAAAAACGGATGCTTGAAATTGGCATTGGGATGCAGTTTGGTTAATCCAGCCAACTTTTCTTTTAAACCGGGGATCCTGTTTCTCAGATCTTCCGGACTTTGATTGCCCTCAGGTCTAGCCGTTTTGGGTGCTTTGGCCTTTCCTCTTGGAATTCGGTTGATAAAAAGTACAAGGGATTTTTTGAAATTAAATGTCCAATGATAATCTGCAGGATTGGATTGGATCAAAGCTTCTGCAACCCTTCCGTTGACCAATAACAAATGCTCTAAATGCCATCCTACAGATGCTTCAGAAACGGATGGTGCTTTTGCATCAAATTCACTTAATAATTCACTGATAGTATCAAGTTGGTGATATACTGGTTGTAGCATTAAAATCTATTTAGGGTTTTGTAGCTTCTTTTTTTAGTGCCAACCAAGTAATGAAGGCACCGAGTAAGTCTACTGATCCTAGTAGAACAATACTAATAGGCAATTTGCCAGATACAAATATTAAAATAGTAGCAACAAAAAATAGGATCCTTACCGGAATAGAAGCTTTTATAAAAGGTTGTAAATTTTTATGACCTGCTACCATATCATAGCTACCAATAATCATGGCCAAACTTCCTATCAATGCTCCCCAATCTTTAGGGATGCTTGGTAGTTGAAGTAAACTTGATAATTGGTCAGGTAAGAGTATGACCGTTAAACCTGTGATACATACATAGATTCCAAAGTAAAACAGGGATTTTGCCGAAGAAATCATGGTGTTTGTTTTTGATGCAATCCAATAAGTCCCAATACAGGACCAATTGCTAAAACAAGATACAAAAACCTTGGTGCTACCAAAACAGATAATTGCTGAATGGTGAAGATGCTGATAATGGTAATACTAAACCCAATGCAGTTAACAATGGTTAAAGCTGAGCCCCTGCTTTGGCTTGGGGCATGTTTGGCTACCAAACTAGAAAACAGGGGCGAATCTGCAATGACCATCATGCTCCAGAAAAATAGAAATCCTAGAAATACAATCGGGCTTGATTGTTGCAAGAATAGGGGAGAGATCAAACAGCAAATACCGGAACAGGAAAGGGCAATGGTGGCTACGAATTTTGCACCATACTTTAACGATAATTGACCACTAATTACACAGGCTGGAAAACCTAGCCCAATAACTAAAAAGGCAACAAGCGGAACATTGAGTTGTTGACCCGAAAATTGGTTCCATGCTTGTAAGATCCAAGGCAGAAAGGCCCAAAAACTATAGAGTTCCCACATATGTCCAAAATAGCCAAAAGCTGCAGACCTAAAAGCGGGCAAACGAAACCCTTCTAAAAAAGCAGTGAATTTTAAACTGCTAGGCATCGCCGCAGGCTGATTGGATTTGACCAATAAAAACATGAACAATCCGCCCAATATGGCCAAGGCCGATGTGCTTGCAAAAACCCATTGCCATGGAAGGGCATGGATAAAGGATTTGATTAAGTGCGGGAAAGCAGTTCCCAAAACCAGGGCGCCCACCAACCATCCAAGAACAGCACCTAATTTTTCTTTAAAATGTTCAGCTGCAATTTTCATCCCCACAGGGTAAATGCCTGCCAAGAAAAATCCTGTTCCAAAACGCAATGCAAAAATGGTATCAGGATTAATTAACGTAAACAGTCGCCCTAGATTAAAAGCAGCAGCCACAATAGCAGAAACAAAATAAACCTTGGTTGCTGCAATCCTGTCTGATAGTGCTAATAATGCAAAAACCAAAGTTCCTGCTACAAACCCTAATTGCACAGCACTAGTAGCTTGAGCCAAAAATTGTGGTGCAACACCCATTTCTTCTATCAGGTCTGGCATGACTGCATTACCCGCAAACCAAAGCGATGTGCAAAGGAATTGCGTAACAACAATAGTGGGTAATA
>CAIZMD010000098.1 GCA_903933995.1 uncultured Bacteroidota bacterium | reverse complement strand
GTGAAAGAAGGTAGGGCCATGGTCAATGCTACCAGAAAACATAATCGCGTATTTCAAACAGGAAGCATGCAACGTTCTTGGAAAGAATTTAGACAGGCTGCCGAATTAATTCGCAATGGATATATTGGTCAAATAAAACAGATTAAAGTTAATGTAGGGCCACCTCCAACGCCTTATAATCTTCCAGCAGAAACCATTCCAGAAGGATTGGATTGGACCAAATGGTTAGGACCCAATGCGCCTGTGAATTTTAATTCAGAACTAGCACCCCCTATTACCAAAGATGTGTATCCTAACTGGCGTAATTACAAAGAATTTGGTGGTGGCATGGTCACTGATTGGGGAGCACATATGTTTGATATTGTTCAGTGGGCATTGGATATGGATGCTAGCGGACCAGTAGAAGTAATAGCACCAGATGGTAAAGAGCATCCGTTCTTGACCTACAAATATGATAATGGGATTGTCATGACTCATGAAAAATGGGCATGGGGCAATGCCATTCATTTTATTGGATCAGAAGGGGAGCTTAAAGTGGCAAGGGGCAAATTAGAAACCACACCTGCTTCTTTGAAAGACAAAGTGATTGGTGAAACAGAAAAGCATGTATACAAGAGTGAAGACCATTACAAAGACTTTTTAAATGCCATGCGCACCAGATCCAAACCTATTTGCGATGTAGAAATTGGACATCGCACGTCTAGTGTATGTAATATTGGCAATATTGCTTACCAATTAAATAGAAAATTGGAATGGAATCCCAAGAAAGAACAGTTCAAAAATGACCCTGAAGCCAATGCGCTCTTGGGTAGACCCATGTTGAACGAATGGGCCATTAAGTTGTAACAAACCCATCTAAATAGGAAGACCACTCTTAGGGGTGGTCTTTTTTATAAAAGGGATCTTACAAATTAATCGAAGAAGATTTTAATCACTTACTATTTGCTATGAAATTTAATTGGTTTTATTGCTTGTTTTTATTGCCCGCTTTTGTTCAAGCGCAGGATCCATTTAAACTTTGGTACCAACAACCTGCAGAAAAATGGACTGAAGCCCTTCCCATTGGAAATGGAAGAATGGGGGCCATGATTTATGGTGGAGTGCAAGAAGATCACTTGCAATTCAATGAATCAAGTTTTTGGACGGGCATGCCCAGGGAATATGCCAGAAAAGGCGCATTTGACTATTTAGGTACTATTCGTAAAGCCCTATTAGATGGAAAACAAAAGCAAGCTGATTCTATAGCAGAAAAGCATTTCATGGGTTTAAAGACCAAGGATGATTCGGTCTATGCCATTGAGAAAAAACAATGGTTATCAACTGTTACTAAAGACCTTTCTTTTGCAACAGTTGGTTTTAATGATGCTTCTTGGAAAACCATGACTTTGCCCACCATCAATGGATGGGAAATAGATGGAAGAGAATCTTTAGATGGATCAGTTTGGTTTAGGGTTAAATTTCAGTTACCCAAAAATTGGGTAGGCAAAACCATGAAATTAGACCTAGGTAGAATAAGAGATCTAGACTTTACTTATGTGAATGGAAAATTGGTGGGTTCAACAGAAAG
>CAIZMD010000097.1 GCA_903933995.1 uncultured Bacteroidota bacterium | reverse complement strand
GCTTTTTGTAGCAACTCCGGATATCAGTGACCAATTAGACCTAATGCAAAATGAAGTAAAGCATTCCGGTTTTCTAATGCCTGAAGGAATCTTTATTACACATGCGCATATGGGACATTATGCAGGCTTGCAATTTTTAGGAAGGGAAGCACTTGGGGCATCTAAAGTACCAGTGTATGCCATGCCCAAAATGGACATTTTTTTAAGAAATAATGGACCCTGGAGCCAATTGGTTCAGTTAAATAATATTATTTTAAAACCTATTCAACACAAACAACCCATTCAATTGAATGAGCAACTGTCTGTAACGCCAATTTTAGTACCACACCGCGATGAATTTTCAGAAACTATTGGCTTTATCATTCAATCAAGCCGCAAATCAGTATTGTTTATCCCAGATATTGACAAATGGGAAAAATGGCAAGAACAGATAGTTGAAATGGTGAAAATGGTAGACCTAGCATTGATTGACGGCACTTTTTTTAAGGATGGAGAATTGCCTAATAGAAATATGTCTGAAGTGCCCCACCCTTTTGTGGAGGAAAGCATTAAGAAATTTGCATTATTACCCTTAAAAGAAAAATCTAAAATTTGCTTTATACATTTTAATCATACCAATCCTTTAATCAGAGCAAAATCTGCCGAAAAATTGAATTTGGAAAAAATGGGTTACAAAGTAGCCGAACAGGGACTTACTATAGTACTTTAATAGATTTTTGGTTTCCAAGTTGGCTAACTGATTGTTTTCTGTTTAAAAAACAATATCTTGGCTTGCTACTTTAGAAATTGAAGATAAGGAAATACATATTTGTTATAATGGTAACGGTGCTTTCCATGCAGGTCTTTCCTGTAGAGGGCTTCTGTTATTTACTAGGACTTGGAAATTTCCAAGAGCAAATTGATAAAGACTTATTCTCAAATACTGATGAGTCAGACGCTGATGATGATCCCATTAAAATTAAAAAGCAAGAATACCTTTCAGCTTTTGATGCCCCTGAACTGCAATTTAAATTGCAAGTATTAAATGCCAATAAGCCAAGTTTTAAAGTGGTAACCTCAATGGGGCATCAACCGGAATTAATAATTCCACCCCCAAATTTTCTTTAGCCCTCCTTTTAGTTACTTTAAAGCAAAGACATATTCTTTTGCTATTGCCCATTATTTGAAAAATTTGTTATGAAATTAAACAAACCCACTCAGGGATTGAGTTTCCAGTATTTAAAAGAAGATTTACCAGCTGGATTAGTAGTATTTTTTGTTGCCCTGCCGCTATGTCTTGGGATTGCCCTAGCTTCTGGTGCCCCTTTGTTTTCAGGAATTATTTCGGGAATTATTGGAGGTATTGTTGTTGCTGCTTTTAGTGGCTCTGCATTAAGTGTAAGTGGACCAGCAGCTGGACTTACGGTGATTGTTTTAAATGGGATCCATGATGTTGGTTCCTATGAAGCATTTTTATTGGCACTGGTCATAGCTGGAATTATTCAATTTTTGTTAGGTTGGGTAAAAGCAGGAGTGATAGGTTATTATTTTCCTTCTAGTGTAATCAAAGGAATGCTTGCCGCTATTGGAATTATATTAATTCTAAAGCAAGCACCCATAGCAATTGGTTATGCAAAAGACCAAGCTACGTCTTTTCAAATGGGTGCAGTCATAATTGCAGCTGTTTCATTACTTATTCTATTAATTTGGGAAATACCAGGAATTAAGAAATTCATTTTTTTCAAGTGGGTCCCTGGAGCTTTAGTAGCAGTTGTTTTTGGTGTAATTGCCAATGAGGCATTTAAAACTATGCAGCCATCTTGGGTTTTAGAAAATAAGTATTTGGTAACGCTGCCAGTTGCAAATAGCGCTAGTGATTTTCTGAATCAATTTACCTTACCAGATTTTACTGCCTTTACTAATTATAAAGTATATCTCTTGGCAGTAACTATTGCCATTATTGCTAGTTTAGAAACACTTTTAAGTATTGAAGCAGCAGATAAATTGGATCCTTATAAAAGGGTGTCACCTACAAATAGAGAGTTAATAGCTCAAGGTATTGGAAATACCATTTCAGGTTTAATTGGGGGCTTACCTATGACAGCAGTGATTGTAAGAACCTCAGCTAACATTAATGCTGGTGGCAAAACCAAGATGTCTGCTATTGCTCATGGTTTACTTTTGTTGTTAAGTGTAGTTGCTTTATCATCAGTGTTAAACAAGATTCCACTAGCTTGTTTAGCAGCAGTATTACTTGTTGTTGGTTATAAATTAACCAAGATTGGTCTGTATAAACAAATGTTTAAATTAGGATGGGAGCAATTTTTACCTTTTATCATTACAGTAGTTGCTATTCAGTTTTCTGATTTATTAAAAGGAATTTTCCTTGGCGTTGCCGTATCTATTTTCTTTATTCTTAGGTCTAATCACAAAAGAGATTATACTATTCATCAAGAGAAAAAATCGGAAGGTGGACAAGTATACATCACTTTGGCCGAACAAGTGACTTTCATCAATAAAGGAAGTATTGCTAAAAAGTTGGCAGATTTCCCAGATGGAACTATCGTAACCATCGATGGTACAAATTCTCATTTTATTGATATAGACGTGCTTGAAATCATCCATGATTTTAAACAAGCGGCTTTACTCAAGAATATAGAAGTACATCTGGTAAACATTCCTGCATTTCTTGGTGTATCTGGTCATTAATACTTGTTTCACAATAACAATTACATTGAATGTCTGGAAACATTTTTGACGAGTCAATTCTTATTAAAGAGTTGCAGCATTATTTGCCATCTCAAACGCCATTGAAGGATTTTATCCATCACAATACCTTGCATGCATTTCAGCATAAGCGTTTTTATGAGGGTATTTTTAATGCTTCGGCCATCTTTGGTTACCACGTAACGCTAGAACTAGAGGAATATAGAAATCTAGTAAATACGGGTAGAATTAAGAAAGATGTTTTGTATAGGGCAATAGCATCCAAAAAAGGCACTGATAATGTAGAGACCTGGTTACGAAAAATGCAATACAATGACTATGATTTACAAAAAGAGTCACGTATTGGAAAATTACGGTCTGTTTGGAATCAGCATTACCATATTGATCTCAATAATAAGGTTCAGCCATTATTATTTAGAATATTAGCAGCTTATCTGGATCAGGGAATTTCTGATTGGAATTTCCCTATTACCAGCAAAGGTTTTTTAGATGCCTTGAGATTGGTTGAAAAAAATAGTTATATCAGTTTTTTCCATTCAAAAAGAGCGAGAGAGCTTTTTTTTAATGAAACAGTTAGCTTGTCTAACTTATTAGAAATATTGGTTGGGCAAGAGAATTTGTATGAACAGTATGTTTTTGATCAACAATTTGCTCATAGGGGTTGGGCGGGTATGGTTGCAACAATAGAATCCAAACCTGAAACCCTATTTGAAAAAAGAACCATTACATTAAGAGACCTCATTCATTTTGAATTACTTCTTGAAATTGATGTGTTGGATGATAATCTAGAAAAAAATTGGAAGCCAATTTCACAACTAGAGAAATTAACCCCAGTTGATCTATTTGCTGAATTACCAAGTTCTGAATTGCAAGAAGTTTTAGAGCTATTCCAAGACGCGTTTGAGTGGAGTTATTATGATGCGGTCCTTGGTGCTTTTGTGCACGATAATTCAAACGAAAAAGATAAGCACCCTGTTCCATTATTTCAAGCTGTGTTTTGTATAGATGAAAGAGAATGCTCATTTAGAAGACATTTAGAATTTGTAGAACCACATTGTGAAACATTTGGCGCTCCTGGATTTTTTGGCGTAGAGTTTTATTTTCAACCGGAACATGCTAAGTTTTATGAGAAACTCTGCCCAGCACCAGTAACCCCCAAATTCTTAATCAAAGAAGAGGGAAAATTAGAGAAACGTAAACATGAGTTATTGTATCATAAAGAAACCCATTCTCTATTTGGGGGACTTTTATTCTCTTTATTAGCTGGTTGGTTGTCTTTGCTGCAGTTGTTTTTACACTTATTTCAACCAAAAATGAGTCCTGCCATTTCTAATGCATTTTCCCATGTTGGAGAAGAGTCAGCATTAACTATAGAAAATCTGGACCCAAATGACAGAGAGAAAGATTTACAAATTGGGTTTACGGTAGAAGAAATGGCACTGAGGGTAAAAGCCCAATTGCGTAATATGGGGATGGTTAAAGATTTTGCTCCTTTGGTATATATAGTTGCCCATGGTTCAAGTAGTGCCAACAACCCTCACCATGGAGCTCATGATTGTGGAGCTTGTAGTGGTAGACCTGGTTCAGTAAATGCTAGGGTGTTTTCCTTTATGGCCAATCATCAAGGTGTAAGAGACATACTTTCCAAATCAGGTATAGAAATTCCATCAACAACAAGATTTATTGGTGCATTACATGATACCGCAGCTGACGAAATTAGATTCTTTGATTGTTCAGATTTAACAACTGAACATAAGTCTAAACACTTAGAAAATGTGTTGCATTTTGAGCCTGCACTAGATTTTAATGCTAAAGAAAGATCAAGAAGGTTTGCTTCAATTAATTCAAAGTCTGATATAAAAGCCATTAGAAAAGAAATCAAGAAACGTTCTGTTTCCTTATTTGAACCTAGACCAGAATTGGGTCACGGTTCTAATGCACTTTGTGTAATTGGAAGAAGAAGTCTCACTAAAGATTTATTTCTAGACAGAAGAGCTTTTCTAAACTCCTATGACTACACTTCAGATCCTGAAGGAGAATTATTGGTAAATGTAATTAGACCAATTGGCCCTGTTTGTGGTGGTATTAACTTGGAGTATTATTTTTCAAGAATTGATAATCAAAAATTAGGAGCCGGAACAAAATTACCCCATAATGTGATGGGTCTAATTGGCGTTGCCAATAGTAGTGACGGAGATTTAAGACCTGGTTTGCCTGTTCAAATGATTGAAGTGCATGATCCAGTTCG
>CAIZMD010000096.1 GCA_903933995.1 uncultured Bacteroidota bacterium | reverse complement strand
TTTAGCCTGAGCAATTCTACCCATGAGATTTTGCAAGGGTTAGATTCTACGGTCACCATCACCGTTTTTCTAACTGGAGATTTACCCTCAGATTATAGAAAATTAAACCAAGCTGCACAAGACCTGTTAAATGAATTCAAGTCTATTGCTGGTGGCAATATCTTACAGGTGAAATTTGAAAAACCAGGAGAGCATTTAAAAAGCGATACATCCAAAGCCATCCTCTATGATTCTCTTTCTAGACTAGGCGTTGTCTTTGAACAAACCGCTTCTGTTTCTGCTGAGTCAGACAAGACTACGCAGCAATTGATTATTCCATCAGCTTTGCTTCAATACAAACAGCAAAAACCCATTGCCATTGATTTAAGAAGTAGCAAGAAAGTCTTTAAACAATATGACTTACTTACCGTGGCGGAACCAGAGGAAGACAAGGAAGCCACACGCAATGCAGCAGAAGCTTTATTGGAATACAAGTTTGCCAATGCTATTCATAAATTAACCAGAAAACAGGTTCCCACCATTGCTTATTTGGTGGGTAATGGAGAACCCGTTGACCTTAAGATCAATGACCTAGGAGAGCTGTTGAGAAACGAGTATCGTTTGGCGGTATTTGACTTAAAACAAGGCTATCCTGATCCAAGCATGATTGACGCCATGTTGGTGGTCAAACCCACCCAACAGTTTAGTGAAGAAGACAAACTAAAACTGGATCAGTACGTGATGAATGGAGGCAAAATGCTTTGGTTTATTGATAAATTATATGCAGAACTTGATAGTCTCAAACGTAATCAAGCAGAGTATACCGCTTATGACCGCGGCCTAGATTTAGATGATCTCTTATTCAAATATGGTGTGAGAATCAATGGTGATCTCTTGCAAGATTTGAACTGTTCAAAAATGCCCATTGTGATTGGACAAAATGCAGATGGTAGTCCCAAAATGCAAAGAGTTCCTTGGCCCTATTATCCTTTCTTGTCTGCTAGAACCAAGAACCCTATTTCACAAAACCTAGACAGGGTATTACCCCTATTTCCCTCTAGTATTGATACCGTAAAAGCGCCAGGCATCAACAAAACCATTTTGCTAGCAACGGATTCCAATAGTAGACGATTGAGTTCACCGGCCATGGTCTCCGTGAATAGTGTGAAGGATGAAAATGACCTGCGCAGTTTTAGCAAGAGTTATATTCCGGTAGCGGTTTTATTAGAAGGAAGGTTTCAATCCTTATTCAAGAATCGGGTATCTGCAGTGCTAAATGATAGTATTCAAAAAGCTACGGGCAAACCCTATTTAAACCAGGCCGTTCAACCGGGTAAACAAATTGTGGTGGCTGACGCCGATATTGTAACCAATGAAGTTAGCCAAACCACCGGTCCCTTACCTATGGGAGAATTGCAAATGGAAAACTATCGCTTTGCCAACAGAGAGTTTTTGGCCAATAGCGTAGATTATTTGGTGAGCGGCACCCAGTTATTTGAAACCAGGAACAAGGATTTTGTGCTCCGTTTATTAGACAAGAAAAAGCTATCGGAAGAAAAAACCTTCTGGCAGGCCATGAATATAGGTTTACCCCTCATCTTGGTGCTCATCTTGGGCTTATTTTTGCAATGGCGCAGAAAAAGCAAGTACAGCGCTTAATTTGCGCATCCTATCTTTATCTTTATCCCAAAAGCGGTTCATGGACAAGCATCAAATTGTATATAGTGTATTTGGGTTGGTATTGGTATTGGCACTGATTGTGGATCTTGGTTTATTGAGTAAGAAGAACAAATCTATCAGCATCAAAGATGCTTTGTACCAAACCTTTTTCTGGGTGTTCTTGGCATTTGCCTTTTTTGGATTTATGTGGTATGAAGAAGGAAGCAAACCTGCACTAGAATATATTAGTGCCTACCTGATGGAATGGAGCTTGAGCATTGACAATATTTTTGTCTTTATCCTCATTTTTAATTCCTTTAAAGTAAAAGAAAAAAACTACTCTAGGGTCTTGCTCATTGGCATCATGATGGCCATTGTGTTTAGGGTCATCTTTATCACCATTGGTGTAGCCTTGGTAGAACAGTTTCATTGGTTATTGTATGGCTTTGGTTTGTTTTTACTTTATACGGGTTACAAAATGTTTAGCACCAATGAACACGAAGCATTTGACCCACACGACTCCAAGATCTATCATTTCTTAAAAAAATATTTGCCACTTACTAGCAGTGATGGAGACGGAAAATTTGTGATCAAGGAAAATGGCAAACCCGTTTACACCAGTTTGTTTGTGGTGGTGATTTTACTAGCGTCCATTGACTTGGTTTTTGCGCTTGATAGTATACCTGCTGTGCTGGGAATTTCTAAAGATAAATTAGTGATTTACTCATCCAATATTTTTGCGGTACTGGGATTAAGGTCCTTGTTTTTCCTATTAAGAGGAGCGGTCAACAAATTTGATTATCTGCAACAGGGTATTGCCATTGTATTGGTATTTATTGGTATTAAAATGTTGGGAGAGCATTGGCTGAATATGTGGCTAGACAAAACAGCCCAAACCATTTTATCCTTGTCTGTGATTCTGGTTTGTATTTCAGGATCTATTTTTTATTCCATTTATCACCAGAAAAAAGGAATGCCTAAAAACGCTTGATGGCCTACCTGATTCAAGATATTGCCCAAACCATTCATGCCCATTCAGGCAATGGACAGGCATTCAAAGCAGCCAATATTACCCATCTATTAACCGATAGTAGAAAGCTGGTTTTCCCAGAGAGTAGTTTGTTTTTTGCTTTATCATCGCCACGTAAAGATGGTCATCTTTTTATTGCTGAATTATACGCAGCAGGTGTTCGCAATTTTGTGGTGAGTCATACAGAGCAAGCAAGAGAATGCACAGAAGCCAATTTTTTAGTAGTAGACAATGTATTAGAATCATTGCAAATTTTGGCTAGTAAGCATCGCGCTGCATTTGCAAACCTTCCTGTCATTGGTATTACCGGTAGTAACGGCAAGACCATGGTCAAAGAGTGGTTGAACTTACTCTTGCAACAAGACCACCGCATTGTAAGAAGTCCTAGAAGTTATAATTCACAAATAGGCGTGCCCCTTAGTGTTTGGCAAATTTCGGCGCAAGACAATTTGGGTATTTTTGAAGCGGGGATTAGTCAGAGAGGAGAGATGGCGTCTCTGGCCAAGATCATTCAACCTACTATTGGTGTACTAACCAATTTGGGAGAAGCGCACGCAGAAGGATTTGCTTCTAGGTTAGAAAAGCTAAAAGAGAAATTGCAATTGTTTCAAAGCGTTTCTACGCTTATAGTTGCCCTAGATGCATTAACAAAAGAAGAACAAACTTATTTGCATCAAGCATTTCCAACAGCCATTTGTTGGAGTCAAAAGCAAAGCGCTGCCTTACAAATCCAAGCCATCGATACAACGAAGGCAACTACTAGCATTACTGCCCTTTATGAGCAAAGAAGCATTCAAATTCAAATTCCTTTTACAGATCCCATTTCTATAGACAATGCCATTACTAGTTGGTTGGTTTTATTAGCAATGAAATACCAAGACCAAGAAATTGCAGCACGCATGTTGGCACTAGAGCCAGTAGAAATGCGCATGCAACTTAAGAATGCCATTAACCATTGTTATTTAATCAATGA
>CAIZMD010000095.1 GCA_903933995.1 uncultured Bacteroidota bacterium | reverse complement strand
GGTTTGAGAGAATTCAAACTCACTGTAGGTTCTACCGTAAAAAGGCGATTGTGGATCTTCCTCCGCCACATAGATGTGGCGCCAGTTAAAAAAAGGTTCTATCTCGTGCATATTTAAGAAACTACTGCCTCTACTGCCTTTTTAACACTACCATGTTTCAACAATAGGTCTTTTGCAGTTTCATAATCCTGCAATTTCAAAGATTCCATTAGCATTTTTACGCCTCTGTCTACTAGCTTCACATTACTCAATTGCATGTTCACCATCTTATTGTCTTCTACACGACCCAGTTGAATCATAATGGAAGTAGAGATCATATTCAAAACCAATTTCTGAGCAGTGCCACTTTTCATTCTGGTAGATCCAGTAACAAATTCGGGACCCACCACCACTTCAACCGGAAAATCAGCTTCCGCTGAAACGGGTGAATTTGGATTACAACTAATACTTCCTGTAATAATGCCCCTTTTTCTACATTCTTTTAATGCCCCAATTACATAGGGAGTGGTGCCACTTGCAGCAAGTCCTACCACTACATCTTTATCGCTTACAAAATGTTTTACTAAGTCTGTCCATCCGCCTTCGGCACTATCTTCTGCAAATTCAACCGCCTGTGTAATGGCCTTATCGCCACCGGCAATTAAACCTATCACCAAACCATAAGGAACCCCAAAAGTAGGAGGGCATTCACTAGCGTCTACAATTCCTAATCGGCCACTGGTGCCGGCTCCAATATAAAATAATCTACCACCAGCCAGCATTTTATCGCTAATTGCCAAACAGAGTTGTTCAATTTGGGGTATGGCTTTCTCTACTGCAAAGGGTACTGTTTTATCTTCCTGATTAATGTTTACCAACAATTCTTTAATAGACATATGTTCTAAGTGCCTATAAGTGGAAGTCTGTTCGGTTACCTTAACAAATTCTGACATGGATGCTTTTTAGCTGTGAAACTCAATTAAACCTTTCATAGGGGCTTTCATCACTTTGCCCAATTCTAGTTCGTAAGTGTTGCAAAGTTCTTGTAAAACGTCTTTGAAACCAAATGCAACACTTCCAATAAAATTGATGGGAAGGGTCCAGCTTTCTCGGTATTTGTAGATATGGGTAAAAAAGAAGTCATTTAACCCATCTTCAATAATATTTTCAATCATGTAATGGCCCCTATTTTCTGCCAAAAAAATGGCAAAAGATGCTAGATATCTATTGGCCAAGGGTTTTTTATAAACGTTTTCTAGAATTTCAATGGCATTGGTTAAGAACCTTTTTTCAAAACGAGCTTGTAATTCCTCGTCAAAAGTGCCATATAAGAAATGTTGTATGACTTTCTTGCCCAAATAAGCGCCACTTCCCTCGTCTCCCAAAATATAGCCAATGCCAGGACTGTTTTTACTCATCTTTTTTCCATCATAGTAACAGGAATTGGAACCTGTTCCAAGAATACAGGCAATGCCCTTGTTTTTGCCGCATAGGGCTCTGGCCGCTGCAGTCAGGTCTGTTTCAACCTTGATTTTGGCCTTTTTAAAGCATGTTTTTAAAACATTCTTTAAAATAGTGACATTGAGGGGATTACTCAAGCCAGTACCATAAAAATGTACTTCAGTAACAATGGCTCCTTTTAATTTGGGCAGCAATGCCTTTTCTAATAAAGCCAATATTTGCTGCTCATTTAGAAAATAAGGACTGATTCCTTGGGTATGGATGGTTTTTTTCTTGCCATCTTCTAGCAAACACCACTCACATTTGGTGGCACCGCTGTCTGCAATCAATTTTACGGACATAGCTCTGTTTTTTACCCGGGGCTGGTTTAATACCAACAGGTTATGAAAACTTTAATGCAACTTATACCATTCATCCGAAAGAACAAACCTTTATCTATTGATTCGCACATTAATTCGGATATTTGATGCTAATTCAAGTTACAAAGAAGCTCCATTATGGGAAGTAAAAAATTGCAGGTTTGGTTACCAATTTTGTTTTCAATCACCATGGTCTTGGGTATGCTCATTGGATACCAGCTAAAGGAAAGAACGGGTGGCAACAGGTTTTTTAGCCTTTCAGGTAAGACTTCTTTACAGGAAGTTGTTGAGTTGATTAAGGGTAAATATGTAGACAAAATAGCTGCGGATAGTGTGAACCAACTAGCTGTAAGTCAATTATTGTCCCATTTAGATCCCCATTCATCCTTAATTCCCAAGGAAGATTTAAGTGAGAATAATGAACAATTAATGGGTCAATTTCAAGGTATTGGCGTTGAATTCCAATTGTTTAACGATACCGTTAATGTGATGAATGTAATTAAGGGTGGGCCCTCAGAGAAAGCAGGCATTCAGGTTGGAGACAAATTGGTCATGGTGAATGATAGTTTGTCCATTACTGGGAAAAATGCTGGCGCTGAAAGAATCCGAAAATTATTAAAAGGAGAGAAGGGTAGTTCCGTAAAAATCAACTTGGTGCGGGATGGCAAATTATTGAAAATGACGGTTGAACGTGGGGTAATTCCGGTTCCTTCTGTGGACGTTGCTTATATGCTTGATACTCAAACGGGCTTTTTGAAAATCAACCGTTTTGCAGACAGAACTTATGAAGAGTTCATGGAAAATATGGGTCGGTTACAGAAGCAGGGTATGAAACAATTGATTTTGGATTTAAGGGGCAATGGTGGGGGTTTAATGAAGGAGGCAACTGCTATTGCAGATGAGTTTTTAAGTGATGATAAATTGATAGTGTATACAGAAGGGGATAAAGTAAGCAGGACCGATTTTAGGGCACAGCGAGATGGCATTTTTGAACAAGGTAAAATAATTGTGTTGATAGATGAAACCTCTGCCTCGGCCAGTGAAGTACTTTGTGGAGCTTTGCAGGACTGGGATAGAGCCACAATTGTTGGAAGAAGAAGTTTCGGTAAAGGGTTGGTTCAAACCCAGTTTCAACTTTCCGATGGGAGTGCTGTAAGATTAACCGTAGCGCGTTATTTTAGCCCATTGGGTAGAAATATTCAAAAGCCTTATGGTAAAGATAAAGACGCCTATAATGAAGAATTACTGGATAGGTTTCACAATGGCTCGCTCTTAAAAGCAGATACCAGTACCCCAAAGGGAAAAGCATATAAAACCCCTGGTGGAAGAATGGTATATGGTGGAGGTGGAATAACCCCAGACGTGTTTGTACCATTAGATACTAGTAGGGTTAGTCCAGTGCTTTTAAAGTTATATTATAGAAATAGCTTGAATAATTTTATTTATAGATATTATGTTCAAAATAGAGCCAGGTTCAATGAGTTTAAGCAACCAAAAGACTTAGTGAAAGGCTTTCAGCCTAGTAAGCCTGAATTGGATGCTTTGCGCAATTTTGCACAAGTGACAGATAGTATCCCTTTGAATAGTTTTAATCAAATGGAAGCCCAACAGTTGTCACAAAGAATGCAAATCTTAATGGCAAGGCAAATTTGGCGTACAGAAGGGTATTATGAAGTTTCTAATCAATTTGATCCGGCCGTTCAAAAAGCGATTAGTTTACTCAAATAAATGGGATTTTGGCAAAATTCGGTGTTTTCACCGTGTTGGAATATGAGAAAAAAAACCTTAATTTGTTCCACGTTTTTTCTATACCCCTAATCCGTGCATGTATGAGTCATAAGCCCATCATTCTGACCTGTCTATTTATAGCTTTTTTTAGCCTCATTTTTGTAAACCTTGCAGAAAACTGGATGTTTATCGTAGTAGGACTTTTGTCTGCAGGTAGCTCCCTAATTCTTGCTAGTTTGTTATTGATTTTAAGGGAGAAAAGACAATGGCAACCATTAAAGACTGATAAAGAAACCATTTAAATTTGCACAACCGTTTGCACGATGCTAATTGAGGAAATATCATTAGGTTTATCCCATCATGCAACTATTACTAAAGATTGGATATTTAATAATATTCATTATACAGTTTGGGATAATTCCATCTCAAGGACAAAATAGTTCTAAGCCCAATATTATTTATATCTATGCAGATGATCTTGGTTATGGAGAATTAGGCGTTTATGGCCAACAGAAAATCAAGACCCCCAATCTTGATAAAATGGCCCAAGAAGGGATTAGGTTTACCAATCATTATACTAGTACACCAGTTTGTGCTCCCGCAAGATGTATGCTTCTCACGGGCAAACATGGGGGCCATACCTATATCCATGGAAATTATGAATTAGGTGGCTTTGCCGATAGTTTAGAGGGTGGTCAAATGCCTTTACCAGCCAATACTTTTACTATTGGAAAATTAATGCAACAAGCTGGGTATAAAACGGCAGTGATTGGTAAATGGGGTTTGGGTATGCAAAATACCAGTGGAGACCCGTTGAAACAAGGGTTTGATTATTATTATGGATACTTAGACCAAAAACAAGCACACAACTATTACCCCACACATCTTTGGGAGAATGGAAAATGGGATAGTCTTCAAAACAAACCCATTAATGTGCATCTAAAACAAGACCCTTCTAAAGGAATGTCTGCAGATTTTGCCTATTACCAAGGTAAAGATTATGCCCCTGCAAAAATGACGGAAAAGGCCTTGAAATTTATCCAACAAAATATGGAGCAGCCATTCTTTATTTACCTGCCTTATACCTTGCCCCATGTTTCTTTACAAGCACCTGCTGAATGGGTAAATCAATATGTTGGAAAGTTTTCGGAGCAGCCCTATTTTGGAGGGCAAGGGTATGCATCTACGCCTTATCCTTTGTCTACTTATGCTGCCATGATTAGTTATTTAGATGCACAAGTGGGCATTATTTTAAATCAACTAAAACTATTGGGGATCGACAATAATACATTGGTCTTATTCTCCAGTGATAATGGGGCCACTTTTAATGGAGGTGTGGATAGACATTTTTTCAATAGTAATGGGGGATTACGTGGTCAAAAAATGGAATTGTATGAAGGGGGCATTCGTGAGCCTTTTATAGCTAGGTGGCCAGGTAAAATACCTGCAGGTAGTATCTCTAGCCATATTTCAGCTCAATATGATATGATGGCAACCTTAGCAGAAATTACTGCCCAAAAAATGCCTGAAACAGATGGGGTTTCTTTGTTGCCTTCTTTGTTGGGAAAAAAAGCACAACAAAAAAAACACGATTGGTTGTATTTTGAATATCCTGAAAATGGTGGGCAAATTGCTATTAGAATGGGAGACTGGAAAGCGGTAAAAACAGAAGTCAAGAAGCACCCTGAAAAACCTTGGCAACTTTTTGATTTAAGCAAGGATACTACGGAATCAAAAGACCTAGCTAGTCAATATCCAGCACTAATAAAAACCATGAATGAAATTGTAGAAAAAGAACACCAGCAAGCACATATACAGGAATGGGAATTTATACACCCAAAATTTCCTGTAAAATTGATTCAGGATTAAACAATTATCATAGATTCACTCATATTTTCAAAACACATCACATGCAAAGAAAAGAATTCATACGCAACGCAGGTCTAGCAGCAGCTTCTGTGGCTTTTGTACCTACCAGCCAATTGTTTGCCAGAAAGGCCGATCAGAAAGTGAAAATGGGAATCATTGGTGTAGGCCAACGGGGTTTGAACCATTTGGACTTGTTGTTACGCAGATCGGATGTTGAATTGGTAAGTATTTGTGATGTGGATGCCAGAACCTTGGATGAAGCCAAAGGAATGATACAAAAATCGGGTAAAAAAATGCCCGAAATCTATACCGGTGATAACTATGCTTGGAAGCGGATGTTGGATAAAAAACAATTGGATGGAATTATCATTGCTACTCCATGGGAATGGCATAAAGACATGATCCTTGGCTCATTAGAATCAGGTATCAAATATGTTGGTTCAGAAGTGATGATTGGTACTAGTTTGGAAGATCATTGGGAGGTAGTGCACGCCACGGAAAAATACAAGGCCAATGTAATGATGCTGGAAAATGTGTGTTACAGAAGAGACGTGATGGCGGTATTAAATATGGTTCGCCAAGGTCTTTTTGGAGAAATGATTCATTTGCAGGGAGGTTATCAGCATGATCTTAGAGAAGTAAAATTCAATGACGGTGTAAATGTCTATGGACATGGGGTAGAATTTGGTGAAAAAGGTTATTCAGAAGCTAAATGGAGAACGGAACATTCAGTTCATAGAAATGGCGATTTGTATCCAACACATGGTGTAGGCCCCATTGCACATTATATCAACATTAATAGGGGTAATCGTTTTAATTCACTTTGTTCTTTCTCCTCCAAAGCAAGGGGTTTACATAACCATATTGTAAAAAAAGGAGGTGAAAGCCATCCTAATGCTAAAGTGAATTTTCGCTTGGGCGATGTGGTAACTACCTCCATTAACTGCGTAAATGGAGAGACCGTATTATTGCAGCATGATACCAATTTACCCAGACCTTATTCCCTTGGATTTAGGGTACAAGGAACAGAAGGATTGTGGATGGATGTGAATAAGAGCTTGTATATAGAGGGTAAAACGGCCAAACCTCACCAATGGGAAGACGCCAAAGCTTGGTTGGATAAATATGACCATCCATTATGGCAGCGCTGGAGTAAAGAAACACAAGGAGCTGGTCACGGAGGAATGGATTTCTTTGTCATTCATGCATTGATTGAGAGCATTAAAAATAGCAAAGCAACCCCAATGGATGTCTATGATGCTGCTACTTGGAGTGCCATTACTCCTTTGAGTGAAAAATCAATTGATCTTGGAAGTCAAACAGTTGAGTTTCCTGATTTTACAGGTGGACAATGGATGTACAGAAAACCTGTTTTTTCATTAACAGATGCTTATTAGTATTGACTAAAGGAATGGATATGGAAATACCAGAAATAATCTGGGAGGAATATGGTATGGTCCAACACCCTGTGTTGGCTTCCTTATTTGGAAATGGGTTAATTAACCATACTTGGAAACTGAGCTATGGTACAGAAGACTATATTTTACAAACCATCAACCAGTTGGTATTTCCAGATCCTTGGGCTATTGCTTCTAATATTGATGCAATAGCTCAATACCTTTTGATACATCATCCAGCTTATTTGTTTGTAACACCTAAGAAAACAAAGCAGGGAGCTTCCATGTTGGTGCTGAATGGCGTTTATTATCGAATCTTTCCTTTTGTAAAAGATTCACTAGCCAAAACTGTTTTAGAAACTCCTGAACAAGCTTTTGAAGCTGCCAGGCAATTTGGTTTGTTTACCAAAAATCTTGCAGGTTTTGATTGCAGTCAATTAAAAACTACGCTTCCTAAATTTCATGACCTTGTATTGCGCGACAAACAATTTTTGGAAGCAATAGAACATGGAAACCAAGAGCGTAAAATGATTGCTCAAGAATTAATTGAAAAATTATTAGCGTTTAGATTTATAACACATCGCTATCAGCAAATTATCATTAACCCAAATTTTAAACTAAGACCAACCCATCACGATACCAAGATCAGTAATGTCTTGTTTAATAGTCAAGACAAAGCCATTTGCGTAATTGATTTAGACACATTAATGCCTGGATATTTTATTTCTGATTTAGGAGATATGATGCGTACTTATTTGTGTCCTGTTAGTGAGGAGGAATCGGATTTTAGTAAGATTACTATTCGGAAAGCTTTTTATGATGCTGTTATTGATGGATATTGCTCAGAAATGGGTGCTGAACTATCCAAGGATGAGCTTGATGCCATATCCTATGCAGGTCAATTTATGGTCTATATGCAAGCATTGCGGTTTTTAACGGATTACCTAAATAATGATATTTATTATGGGGCTAAGTACCCAGACCAAAACTTGGTCCGTGCTGGAAATCAATTAGTCTTATTAGAAAAACTAATGGATTTGGCTATTTAATCAAATAGTTAAGATATCCAATTGTATTGTACTTAATTTTAAGCATAGATTACCTTGTGTTTTAATTACGAAGTGCATGATGAAATACTTGTTCATTCTTCTGTTGGTTCCTGTTCTTGGTTATTCCCAACAACAAGATAATGTTGTTGATAGCATTTTATTAAAGGAAGTAATTGTTACAGCAACTAGGCAAAAAGCCAATACCATAAATCTGCCATTTTCAATTAATAGAATTGCTGCAAATGAAATTCAAGCTGCAGCTTATAGAACTGCACCAGAATCATTAACAGGTGCTACAGGGGTATTTGTACAAAAAACGAATCATGGAGGCGGGTCTCCATTTGTTCGCGCGCTAACCGGTAATCAAAACCTGTTATTACTAGACGGGATTAGGATTAATAATAGTACCTACCGGTATGGCCCCAATCAATATTTTAATACTATTGATGTATTCTCCATTGCAAGTATTGAAGTAGTAAGGGGCACTGGCTCTGTTCAATATGGTTCTGATGCCATGGGTGGTGTTATTCAAGTCTTTTCAAAACCTGCCAAATTCCAATCTGCCAATACCTGGTCTGGTCTGGGGATGGTTAAAATGGTTACAGGCGATATGGAATATTCCGGAAGGGCAGAATTGGATTATGGGTCAAAGAACTTTGCATTTCATATTGGTGGTAGTAAAAGAAATTTTGGAGACTTGATAGGAGGGGATACCACTGGCGTTCAAAGCCCATCTGGTTATAAGGAGCAAGCTTATGATTTTCAGGCTAAATGGAAATTAAAAAATGAATCCGTGATCACTGTTGCAAGCCAACAGGTTGTTCAAAAAGAGGTTCCATTGTATCATAGAGTGAAATTGGAAAATTTTGCCTATTACAATTTTGCACCACAAGTAAGGGCACTTCATTATGCCAAATGGGATCTTCCCGGAAAATCTGCTTTATTTTCATCAGCCAGTTTTACTGCTTCTTATCAACAAACAAAAGAAGTTAGAAAATATTTAAAGAAGGGTAATGCCAATCAATTTGAAGAAACAGACAAAGTAAAAACCGTTGGTCTCACTGCCGAAATACATTCAACTATCAATCATAATTGGTCAGCTAATACTGGGGTAGAATGGTACCATGATTTAGTGAATAGCAATAAACAGCAAATTAGTGTATCAAATGGTTCAGTCTTAATGCAAAGAGGACTTTATCCTGACCAAGCGTCTAGTGCCAATTTCTCGGTATTTTCTTTACACCAAATTAATCTTGGTCAATTTCAAATAAATGCAGGTCTTCGTTACAATAGCTTTGCTATACATATCCAAGACACTGCAGCAGGTGTGAATCAATTAGGTGCTGTTACCGTAAAACCAGCTTCATTGGTTACCAATCTTTCATTGCTATATCATATCAGCAGTGAACAATCTATCTATACTGCATTTAGCACGGGATATAGGGCTCCCAATATTGACGATATGGGTACCTTAGGATTAGTAGATTTTAGGTATGAAGTGCCTGCCTATGGTTTGAAACCCGAAAAGTCTTATAACACAGAATTAGGATACCGAATTCAGGCTAAGCGTTTTCAATCTTCCATTGCATTGTTCTATATGCAGTTAAAAGACTTAGTTACTAGAGTACAAGTGCCTGGTCAACAAATTGGTGGATACAATGTCTATATAAAAGAGAATAGTCAGGAATCCTTTATCAGAGGAATTGAATTGGAAATGGCCTATCAGTTATCCAAAACTTGGAGTATAAAAGCTGGGTATAGTCAGGCTTATGGACAAAATACATCCAGAAATGAACCCATGAGAAGGGTTCCGCCAATCAATGGACAAGTGCAACTAAAATATCAATATAAAACCTTTACAGCATCCATTGAAAACCTATTTGCTTCAAAACAAAGTAGATTGGCTCAAGGTGATAAGGATGATAATAGAATTCCTGTAGGTGGCACACCTGGATGGAATTTAGTCAATCTATATGCGGGTTATGGTTTTGGTAAAGTACAAATACATACCGCGCTTATCAATCTATTCAATGTTGATTATAGAATGCATGGTTCTGGTATTAATGGAGCAGGAAGAAATCTTGCCTTAAGTGTCTTGTACCATTTTTAATAAAAAACCGGCACTTGGCCGGTTTTTAAAATAGTTGTGTAAAGCGTATTATTTAGCAGCAGGTGCGGGGTTACTAGTATTCCAAATATCCCTGTGCATTTTCCATTTTCCATTTTCTTTTTTCCATGCAACGATGAATTTTCCTTTATCAAAGCTGACTGCTTTGTCTCCAAGAATTTCATAGGTACCAGTTTCAACCACTACTTCAGGGCCGCCCATTACTTCTTCTGTAGTCAATTTAATGTCTTTAATGCCCATCTGTACGCCTCCTTTAAAGAAAGCCGTGATAGGGCCAGCACCACAAAGTTTGGGTGCATTTTCTGCCATTACACAACCGTCGGTTGTATAGTGAGCCACAAATGCCGTACTATCGCCACTGGCAAAACTAGCGCCATAAGTGGCATTGCTGGCTGCGATTTCTGTTTTTACGGCATCCAAATTAAAGTCAGTAGATGCTGCAGTTGTAGGAGTTTCTGCTTTCTCAGAATTACAAGAAAATAATGACAGACTAGCTACAACGGCTAGGCTCAAAAAGAATGTTTGTTTCATTTGTATTTGTTTAGGGTGAAAGAATGAAATTATTAGCATTTCAGTTTTTAACAATACCCTCTGGTGGGTATTTTATTATTTATTGTTAGCAAATTCCTTGTCTAGAATTTCAACTGCTTCCTGATCCATGAATTGTTTAGCCAGCATTATTAAATCCTTTTTTAAACTTTCAATTGTTTTTTGACTTGTTTTTTGATTTACCAAATTATTCATTTCTGTGGGGTCATTTTTTAAGTCAAATAATTCCCAAGAATTGTCTTTACCATAAAAACGAATCAACTTATAACGCTGGGTTCTAATTCCAAAATGTGGTGCTACTCTATGGGGCTCGGGAAACTCGTAATAATGATAGTACATGGAGGTGCGCCAGGGCTTAAATAAAGGTTCTTTTTTGAGTAAGGGAACAAGATTCATGCCTTGCATAGCTTCAGGGGCGGGTATTCCAGCCATGCCCAATATACTAGGAGCAAAGTCTATATTAACCACCATATTGGGTATGGTTGATCCAGGTTTAATAACCCCTGGGTATCTCATGACAAAAGGCGTTCTCAGACTTTCTTCGTACATAAATCTTTTATCAAACCATCCGTGTTCACCCATATAAAATCCTTGATCTGATGCATAGATCACAATGGTATTTTCGGTTAAATGAGCTTTGTCTAAATAGTCCAATATTTTTCCAATATTTCTATCCAAAGATTTTGCAGTTGCTAAATAGTCTTTCAAATAGCGTTGGTATTTCCATTTTACTACAGCTAAACTATCCCCTTTAATGGCTTCATATTCAGCTTTGATTTTTTTATAATAGGATTCGTACACTTTTTTCTCTGCCGCATTCATTCTTCCAAACATGCCAGGTTTGGTATAGTCAATTCCTAATTTCAAGTCATTTCCCAAAACCATGGTTTCACTAATGGTCATGTCTTGATTGGCTGCCGCTTTTCTGTTTTTGTAATCATCATAGAAATTAGCCGGGTAGGGAAATTCCTGATTGTCAAATGCACCAAGATCTGTTGTGTCTGGCATCCAATTTCTATGGGTGGCTTTTTCACCCACAACTAAGAAAAAGGGTTTGTTTTGATCTCGTTGATTGAGCCAATCAATAGAAAATTCACTGATAATATTGGTGGCATATCCTTTATATCGTGCAGTGTCATTGGGCATGCCAATAAAATCTGGTTGAAAATAGTTTCCCTGTTCGGGAAGTATTTTCCAATAATCAAATCCTTTTGGTAATGATTGTAAATGCCATTTACCTATC
>CAIZMD010000094.1 GCA_903933995.1 uncultured Bacteroidota bacterium | reverse complement strand
TCTACCAGCCACCAACAATTTCATATTGCTTTTCTGCCATTTTTTAAACAGCGAAAAAGCTTTTAAAAGGTTGAGTAAATTTTTCCTTGGGTGAATGCCACCCACAAACAAAAAATATTCTCTACCATCAGAAAAACTGTCTTTTACTTGTGATTTTTCTTCCCAACTCAAGGGCTGGAAACCCGCACGGGCAGCGGGATAGACCGTACTGGTTTTAGTTGTAGCGCTTGGAAAATTTTTGGTCAGGTCATCTTTTGAAAAATTAGAAACCGTTACAACCTGCTTGGATTTTTTAATAAATCCAGGCGTGAATAATTTGTAATACCAGTACTGATGCCAAGCTATAAATTTGGGATAATGCAAATAAGCAAGGTCATGTACCATTAACAATTGTGGGATGCTAGAACTAGTGCTGCAAAAACCATAGGGATTAACCCAAACATCGGGTTTGAATTTTTTCAGAGCGGCAGGTGCTGCAATATTGTACCAATAAAAAAAACTACCCGGGTGTCTAGCCGGAGGCCCTACCACAATGGCTTTACAGTTGGGCGCAACAACAAAACTTTCATCATAGGGTCTGTCAAAAACGAATAAGAATTGGTGCGCTGGATATTGCTTGGCCAAGCGGCTAAACACCTCCTGTACAAACCAACCATAACCTTCCATCCTACCCTTCTGAAGAAATATTGCATTAACCGCTATGAGCATGCCGCAAAGCTAGGGCTTTGGGGGATATTCGTAAAAACCCTTGCCGCTCTTCTTCCCCAAATTCCCATCGGCCACTTTCTGCGCTTGAATAGGCGATGGCTTCAGCCTTTCAGGTTGTCCAAGTGCATCATATACAATTTGGCTTACCCCATAATTGATATCCATCCCAATGAGGTCCATGAGTTGAAAGGGCCCCATTTTAAAACCACTGGCAGTTAAGATCTTGTCAATACTTGCCGGGTCAATTTCTTCCCCATGCTCCTGCGCCTGGGCCAATAGCCACATGGCTTCTAGATAATAATGTCTGGCTACCCTATTGACTATAAAACCGGGTGCGTCTTTGCAAACAACTGCCGTCTTACCCATTTTTTGACATATGTCTTGGAGTAGCGTTATTACTTTTTCATTGGTATCCTGACCCTTTACCAGCTCTACCAATTTCATCACTGGTGCTGGGTTGAAAAAATGCATGCCTACAAATCGGGATGGGTGTTCTAGACCCTGGGCAATGGTATTGATAGATATAGAAGAAGTATTGCTAGCCAGAATAGTATTCAATGGATTTATCTGCTCCAACGCTCTAAACAGGTCTGTTTTGGCTACCAGTTTTTCAATAATGGCTTCAATAATCAGGTCTGCCTGACAATTAGCAAGCTTATCAGTAAACTGGATCAAGGACTGAAAGCGAGCAAGATCTTCCGAATTAATTTTGCCCTTGACCAAGAGTTGGTTCCAACTTGCTAAAATGGTGGTCTGGGCTTTTTCCAGCACCACATCATTCAAATCAAAGAGGATGGTTTGAAAACCAGCCTGCGCAGACACCATGGCAATTCCGGACCCCATGGTTCCCGCTCCGCAAATACAAATGGTCTTGATTTGGTGCATATGCTTTTTTGCAAAGCTAGCATTTCAATAGCTTTCCCCAGTAAAAGCCTTCTTTTCCACCATGGGCCTTGGGCTGTAACAGGGCCAAATTAGTTGTACTACTTTTAGGGCATGGCAGGACCTTTGCAACAATTAGACTTATTTGGATTTCCAATAGAAACGGCGGCACCCAAGCCCAAGAAAGAACGCGTTGCCAAACCTGCTGCTCCCAAACCGCCTGTAGAAGTATTACAGGTGCCTGTGGCAGAACCAGCCATGGTCTATGAAAACCAAAATATTGGGGTTAGGATCAAGGTTAAAAAAATAACAGAACCCAAGGAATCCATTGCCATTGAAGAAAAGAAAGCCAGCAAGCGTGGCAGAAAGTCTTTTCGTGAAATGGATACAGAACTTGACCTGATAGATGTTCCGGAAGAAAGCATTTTGGCTCAGAAACTCTATTATAGCATTAGTGAAGTAGCGGGTTGGTTTAAAGTAAACACATCGCTTTTGCGCTACTGGGAAAATGAATTTGACATTCTGCAACCCAGAAAGACCAGAAAAGGTGACCGTTTGTTCCGAGTAGAAGATATCAAGAATTTACAACTGATTTATTTTCTATTACGCCAACGCAAATTTTCTATTGAGGGTGCCAAGAATTATTTGAAAAACAATAAGGCCCAGGCCGATACCCAAGCTCAATTGGTTCAGACCCTGAACAAATTCAAAGGATTTCTTTTGGAATTAAAATCCAATCTGGCTTCATGATACGCTCCCTGTTTGTAGTTTTTTTATCCGTACTCCTATTATCCTGTGCTACAAGCAAACAAGGCGCCAAACCCAATTACCAAGTATTTACAGATACCAATGGTAACAAGGCTTTAAAAGGAATCATCAATAGGTCTTTTTTGGTCAATGATTCCAGCTTTCAGTGGTTTGTTGAGAATGGCAAATATGGCGAGGCCGATGCCAGTGCGGTTGCTGCTTTTCAAAAAAACGGGTCTAAAATTACCCTCTTGGTATTCTTTGGCACATGGTGTCATGATTCACATAACCTACTTCCTAAGTTTTATAGACTCATGGACAAAGCAGGATTTCCTGAATCAAAAATTGTCTTAGTTGCAGTTGATACAAGAAAAGTTGCTGTTCAGCAACTACATGAAAAATTTCATTTAAAAACCGTACCCACTTTTATTGTGTTGGTCAATGGTAAGGAAATTGGCAGAGTTGAAGAATATGGCAAGACCGGTTATATGGAAAAAGAATTGGGAGAAATTGTAGCGGCTATACAGTAGTACAATGATTAAACCGCTGTATAATTTTTAACTACTACTTCTGTACTCTGTGCGGCCAATTCTATTTTATGCTGCTCTAGTAATTCTAAGATCCCTAGGTTAATCTGTTCTCTGGTTTCATTAAAGTCCTCAATATTCTGTTCCATGCTTGTAAAATATTCCAGACTAATCTGGTGAACCGACTTACCCGTATCTGCAAAAAACAAAGAATAGGTTTCTACATCAGGATGGTTTTGCAATAAAGAGCGGAGCTCTGTCATCCAAGCTTTTGTTTGACCCGCAGTAGTAAGCAAACTCAATTCTAATTTCAATTCTACTTTGCGTTGAGAGCGCAGGGAAATATTGTCTATAATGCTGTCTACCATTTGTTTGTTGGGCACAGAGATCAGGGTCTTTTCAAGGGTTCTGATTCTGGTACTACGCAACCCAATCTTTTCAATATTGCCTTGAAAATTGCTGCCTTTAACTAGGTCTCCTGTAACAAAGGGCTTGTCAAAGAAAATGATAAAAGAGGCAATCAGGTTTTCCATACTCTCGCGCATGGCCAGCGCAATGGCTGCACCCACAATACTCAACCCCGTGAGCAGGTTACTCACGTCTTTGTTAAAGGAGAAATGAAAAATCATCAAGAAACCAATGATCACCAAGATCACTTTGAAAAAGTCTTTGAAAAAAACAATCAGCTGGTTATCACTCTGGTCCTTAGTTAGATTGGCTTTGTCTTCTAGGATCAGGGCAATAAATTCTATCACCCGAATGCAGAGCCAGATAAATAAAATAATCATTACCCCATTGGCCAAAGAATCCAATAATTGCCTAAGGGTAATATGATAGACTTTTACTTCAAAAGCTTTGGGGTAATTGAGTTGATCAATAGCAATTAGAGAAATGACTACCACCAAGAACATATCTAGGGGCTGCACCACCAAATCAAAAAAGGATTGTTTCTTAATGTTCTTACCCGCTTTTCCCACCATCTTGTAGAGCAGACTGGCAAAATATTTAGAGATCAAACGCTTGCAGATAATGGCCAAAGTAATGATGGCAATGACCATCAAATAGCTTTCAATGCTATTGTTGAGTAGGATGGTTTGCAAGATCTTTTCCATAGCTTAGGATGATTCCCATTTGTGTAAGTTCAAGGATTGTCCGTCAAAACTGGCATAGGTAAAATTCCTAATCCAATCACCAAGGTTTACATAATATGCCCCCCCTGCTAATTCCAGTTTGATGGGATAATGTCTATGGCCAAAAATAAAATAGTCAACTGGATCTTTTTTCAAGTAGTCTTTTGAAAATATAATCAACCATTCATTTTCTTCGCCCAAGAAATTGGCATCTGCGTCACCCGTTTTTTCTCTGCTTTTGCGGCTGAAAAAATTGGCTAGACCAATGGCCCAATTAGGGTGCAATAAATTCCCAAACAGCCATTGACAAATGGGGCTTCTAAAAATCTTCTTGATAAATTTAAAACCATGGTCTCCTGGTCCTAGTCCATCGCCATGGCCAATAAAAATTCGTTTGCCTGCACGCTCAATGACTTCGGGTTCAAAATAAACGGGGATATTGAATTCCTCTTTAAAATAACCACGCATCCACATATCATGGTTACCTACAAATACGTGCATGGGAATCCCGCTATCAGAGAGTTCTGCCAGCTTACCAAATAACCTGGTAAAGCCTTTGGGAACAACGGTTTTGTATTCAAACCAAAAATCAAAAATATCTCCTACAATAAAAATCTCGGCTGCTTTGTCTTTGATGGAATCTAAGAAGTCTACCAGCTTTTTTTCTCTGATCAAACTCTGCGCATGATTGGGTGCACCCAAATGAAAATCGGACAAAAAATAAATCTGCTTTTCTGGGCTAATCTCCATCTTATCTTTTTTGTTGCTGTTGGTGCAGGTATTCCAACACATCGCCGGAGGCAATTAAGGGTTTGTCTGCTATGCTACCACTAAACCAATAAATCCAAGCAATGGTATTGCCAGATTCAGTCATTACTTCTACCAGTTCTCTTTTAAAAGAAACGGGTGAGTCTTCTGGTGATTCATTAATGCCTTCGTATTCATCCAATTGTTCCAAGGCCCAGGCAAATTCCTCTTCCTGTTTAATGGCGTATAATTCACCCAGTAAAAATTGATCTTGGTTGGTGGGAACCGCTGCTGGGTAATCGCCCATATCATAGAGTAATCCTCTTACTTTGGCAGGCGCTACTAATTGAAAATAACGGCTGATATATTCAAAAGCAGGGGCATTGAATCCGCTACGTAGGGATCCATAGACAAAAATCTGATGAACGGTTGTCTGGTTCATAGGATAAAGATACTGCTATCAGTTTATTGCCTGTCTAGTAAAAAGCAAAAAACTTCTTTGGGACCATGCACACCCACTACCAAGGTTTTTTCAATATCGGCAGTACGGCTAGGACCAGAAGCAAGGGTTATGAGAGATGGAAGATTTAATCTATAACGGTCTATTAAACCATTGATACCATCGGCAATATCATAAACCAATTGGTCTGTGTAAGCCACGCAAATATGCACGGGCGCATAGACACTCACGGTTCTGCCACTGGCTTGCCCACTACTAAGCAACAAAGAACCGGTTCTAGCAACTAACTGCTCGCAATAAGTAATAGAAGCATCGCAGGATGCTAGGTCTGTAGCGTCAGTATTGGTAAAGCCTTTTTCTGCTAGCACCGTTTTTAAGGCTGGTTCTATGCAATAGACTTTGGACCATTTGCGCTGAACGGCCAGTGCATTTAATTGCACTGCTAGCTCGGATTCATTGGCACAATAGGAAAACCTACCCTGTAATTGAGTAAAGTTTTCGGCAAAAATAATTTCTAAATCCTGCTCTGCAGGTTGAAACAAAAACTCGTTTCCTTCTGAAGCAGGAAAGGGAACAGGCACTGGTTGTTTCAGTGCCTGCTTAATCCTGTTCAATATATTTTCTCTAGCGTTATCGGCCATTTTTCAACAATTAGCTGATGGGAGCAATAGGTTCTTCATCTGTTCCAATGATGGGAATAATGGGCAATTCTCCTGGTGTTGGAGGAATGGGCACTTCTAAGATTTTCTTTTCTTCAAAAGGCCTTTTCCCAATTAATTCTTCTACATCAGATTTATGCAAGACTTCTTTGTCTAATAATTCCTTGGCCAAAAGCTCTACCTCTGCCCTACGCTCTGTGAGCAAGGCAATGGTGCGTTGATAGGCTTCACTTACCAGTTTACGAACCTCGTCATCAATCATTTTACCGGTTTCTTCACTAAAAGGCTTGGTAAAAGTATTTTCTTGAGAAGGATCATAGAAACTAATATTACCAATCTTATCATTCATACCATAAGTAGTGATCATGGAATAAGCCATCTTGGTAATCTGCTGCAAGTCATTTGATGCGCCTGTAGAGATTTTACCAAAGAAGATTTCTTCTGCAGCCCTTCCACCCAAAGTCATACACAATTGGTCAATCAATTGCTCCGTGGTATAGAGGTATTGTTCTTTTGGTGTGTACTGCGCGTAACCCAATGCAGCGGTACCTCTTGGAACAATGGTCACTTTTAACAAAGGATAAGCGTGCTCTAAAAACCAGCCACAAATAGCGTGTCCGGCTTCGTGATAAGCAATCACTTCTTTCTCGTCTGGAGAAATGATTTTGTTCTTTTTCTCTAGACCACCAATCACACGGTCAATGGCGTCTTGGAAATCGCTCATGTCTACGGCCAACTTGTCTTTTCTTGCGGCAATCAATGCGGCTTCATTACATACGTTAGCAATATCGGCTCCCGCAAAACCTGGGGTTTGCTCGGCCAGTTTATGAATATCCAAAGTTTCAGAAATTTTGATAGCCATCAAATGCACTTTGAAAATGGCTTCTCTACCCACCACGTCTGGGCGGTCAATAGAGATTTGACGGTCAAAACGGCCTGGACGCAATAAGGCTGAATCCAATACGTCTGGACGGTTGGTAGCAGCAAGGATAATGATACCAGTGTCTCCACCAAATCCATCCATCTCTACCAACAATTGGTTCAGGGTATTTTCACGCTCATCATTGCTCATCATGGCATTTCTACCGCGGGCTCTACCAATAGCGTCAATCTCATCAATGAATATGATACAAGGTGCTTTTTCACGGGCTTGCTTAAACAAGTCACGCACACGGCTAGCACCCACACCCACAAACATTTCCACAAAATCACTACCACTCAAGCTAAAGAACGGCACTTGTGCTTCACCCGCCATGGCTTTTGCCAAAAGGGTTTTACCGGTACCGGGAGGTCCAATGAGCAAAGCACCTTTTGGAATCTTACCACCTAGTGAAGTATATTTTTTGGGATTTTTTAAGAAGTCTACAATCTCCATCACTTCTACCTTGGCTTCATCCAAACCAGCAACATCAGAGAAAGTGATATTTACTTTAGCACCTTTGTCAAATAAAGTTGCTTTTGATTTTCCAATATTGAATATGCCTCCTGGTCCACCACCACCTGATGGTCCACCCATTTTGCGCATCAGTAATACCCATGCAGCAATGATGATTACCAATGAGAAGATGGTATTAGCAACAGGTCCAAACCATTCGCCCTCGTCATTTGGAAAGGCATTCACTTGTTTTACTTCTGGATGTTCCGCGTAAAATTTGTCCATCCTGCTATTGAAGGTTTCCCAATCAGTAACATTGAATTCAAATAAAGCCACGCCATCAAACTTTTTCTTGTCCAATGGCTTCTTGCTAAATTTCTGTGTATAGAAAGCTTTAGACAAACTGTCTTTATAAATGAATACCCTAACGGCATTTTTATTCCTAATCAGGTCTAGCTTCTGTACATCGCCCTTGACCAACATTTCCTGTTTAAATTCCAGTTCATTGGTCTTGGTAATATCTGGTGTGAAATTCCAAAGATTAGATGTGATTAAGACCACGGCAATAATTCCATAAATCCAATACAAATTGAATTTTGGCCCCTTGCGTGGACTATCGCCCTTATCGTTCTGAATGTTGAATTTTGGACTCTTGTTTTCCTGTGACATATCTTGGTTTCCCTCTGGTAATTAATGATGATCTATGATTGCTTGCTATTTATTCGTTGTCTTGGTGTAATTGTGCCGCGGCATCGCTCCACATTTCTTCCAATTTATAAAATTTACGGGCTTCTGGGTGCATTACGTGCACTACAATATTCACATAATCAATTAATGCCCATTGTCCTGTGGTTCTACCCTCGTGTTTATAAGGCAATTCGCCGCAGGCCAAACGCACTTGTTCTTCTACAAAATCGCTAATGGCTTTTACCTGGGTAGTTGAAGCTGCTTGACAAATCACAAAAAAATCGGCTGAAGCCTCTTCAATTTTTCTTAGGTCCAAGCTGATCAGGTCTTCCCCTTTCTTGTCTTGGATGGCTTTGACAATGGTTTTGAAAATCTTTGAATTGCGGGTAAGCCGGCTACCAGTTGTTTTTGTTCGGCTATTAGATAGAGAAAGCGTTGCCAATAATTGTGTTTGTTTAATAGTGATTTTATCTTGAGTTCTCCCGGTTTACCTCAGTTGTTCTAAACCTTTGGATGACCCACGAGTGCTACCTTTGTCAAAAATAGTAATTCTTTGTTACCTATAAATGCTAAAACTCCCATTGGTCACCCATTTTTGGTATTAGCCCAAGTGGATAGTACCAACATCTATGCCATTGACAAGGTTCAGGCTAATTTGGCTGCTCATGGAGCAGCTTTCTTTGCTCATCACCAAACCAAGGGTAAGGGACAAATGGGTAAACAATGGAAAGACGATTCAGGTTCAAACATATTGTTAACCGTGGTCATAAATACCCAATTTTTGTTAATTAGCCAGCAATTTGCCGTTAGCATCATGACCGCACTGGCCTGTTATGACTTTTTTAGTCAATATGCCGGGGAAGAAACCAAGATAAAATGGCCAAATGATTTGTATTGGCGTGACAGAAAGGCAGGGGGCATTCTCATAGAAAACCATTTAAAAGGCAGCATCTGGCAGTATTCAGTTTTGGGAATGGGGATTAATATTAACCAAACGGTTTTTGATAGCCAGATCAACAACCCCGTTTCGCTCAAACAAATCACTGGAAAAAATTTTGATCCGGTTGAGCTAGCCAAGGAGCTTTGCCAATCTTTGGAAAATAGATTCCAAGAATTGGAAAATGGCGGCATGCAAGCACAATTGGAAGCTTATAATCAAATTTTGTACAAAAAAGGTGAACGGGTGTCTTTGAAAAAAGACAATATCCTATTCCAACCAATGATCAAAGCAGTTAGGGCCAATGGCCGATTGGTGGTGGATAATGGTAT
>CAIZMD010000093.1 GCA_903933995.1 uncultured Bacteroidota bacterium | reverse complement strand
TAATACAGCCAAAGTATTGTTTGAAAAAGCCAATGAGATCCTTGGATTCCGCATAAGCGATATCATGTTTGAGGGAACAGATGAGGCGTTGAAACAAACCAATATTACCCAACCAGCCGTATTCATCCATTCTGTGATAGCCTATCAAACCTTGGTTGATCCTCAACCCGGATTGGTTGCTGGTCATTCTCTGGGCGAATTCTCTGCCTTGGTAGCCAACCATGTATTGCATTTTGAAGACGCATTACGTTTGGTAGCAATCAGGGCGTCTGCCATGCAGAAAGCCTGTGAATTGGCTCCATCAACCATGGCTGCAGTCTTGGCCTTGAATGATGACAAAGTGGAAGAACTTTGTGCTACAGTGCAATTAGAAACTGGGGAAGTAGTGGTTGCAGCAAATTTTAATTGCCCTGGTCAATTAGTGATCAGTGGGTCTTTGAAAGGAATAGAAATTGCTTGCGAAAAAATGAAAGCAGCGGGTGCTAAACGCGCATTGGTATTGCCTGTTGGAGGCGCATTCCACTCACCATTAATGGCGCCAGCAAAAGAAGAATTAGCTGCAGCCATTGAAGCCACACATTTTAATACACCAATCTGTCCTATCTATCAAAACGTAGTAGCCAAAGCGGTTACAGATCCAGCTGCCATTAAGCAAAACCTGATTGAGCAATTAACTGGTGCAGTAAGATGGACACAATCTGTTCAAGCCATGGTACAAGATGGCGCAACGGAATTTACAGAAGTGGGACCAGGAAAAGTATTACAAGGATTGGTCCAAAAAATCCATCGCGAAGCAGTAGTGAATGGGGTTAGCTAATGCTGCAATTAATCCATTCACCATCAAAACTAGCATTGTATTTTTTGTAGAAATTAATGGCGGGTTCATTCCATTCAAGTACCTGCCAAACCATGCCCTTTAGATTTTTTTCTTTGGCTTCTACAATCAATCTGTCAAACAATAATTTACCCAATTGTTTGCCGCGCATTTGTTCTGTAACCAAGATATCTTCTAAGTACATGCGTTGTCCCTTCCAAGTACTATAACGAATATAATAGAGTGCAAATCCTTCCACCCTACCATCTACTTCGGCTACAAATGCCCACCACACTGGATTAGGTCCAAAACCACTTTCCTGAAAATGTGCAAGCGTAACGGTTACTTCTTCAGGTGCTTTTTCATAATCAGCTAGTTCTTGAATTAGCTCCATGATTCTAGTACAATCCCCTATCTCTGCCCTTCTTATATTAATCTCCATAGTTGGAAAACGCTTTTAAAATTGAAATTATAAACCAGCAAGTGATTGGTCTAAGTCACTAAGTATATCGGCAATATTTTCAATGCCCACACTCATTCTAATGAGACCATCGGTAATACCATATTTTAATCTTTCTTCCACACTCAAACTAGAATGGGTCATACTAGCAGGATGTGAAATTAAAGTATCAACCGTACCAAGTGAAACCGCACGCACACACATATTAAGCTTGTCTATAAACTGCATCCCCGCTTTGAGACCGCCTTTTAATTCAAAACTCATAAGTGCACCTGGGTGCTTCATTTGTTTCATTGCAATAGTATAATCCGGATGGGATTCCAAACCATTGTAATTTACTTTTGCTATGGCAGGGTGTTGCTCTAACCATTTGGCCACTTCCATGGCATTGCTGCAATGTCTGTCCATTCTCAACTCCAATGTTTTCATTCCCTGTGATAAAAGAAATGCGTCAAATGCATTACTGTTTCCACCCATGAGGGTATGCCATTTCCAACCTGTTGAATTCATGAAGGCCAAGTCTTTTCCTATTAAAACACCACCAATAGCCGTGCCATGACCATTTAAAAATTTGGTTGTTGAATGAAACACAAAATCTGCTCCGTGTTTAAAGGGTTGTTGCAAATAGGGTGTTGCAAATGTGTTATCAACCGTTAAGATGCAATCATATTGTTTGGCCAAGGCAGATACGGCTGCAAGATCAATACACTGTAAAGTGGGATTTGCTGGAGTTTCTACATGAATCAATTTAATAGAAGAATCTTCATTTAGTGCAGCTTCTACCAAATTCAAATCACGCATATTAATGATGGTAGTTTTAACCCCAGCCCCTGCCAATACGGATTTAAACAATTCATTAGTGCCACCATACAAAGCAAAATGTGACAAGACGGTATCACCGGCTTTCAAATTGCTCATAAACATGGTGGTCATGGCTGCTTGACCGCTTGCGTGCAACAAGGCTTTTAATTCCAATTGTTTTCCTTGGTCATCTTTTAACCCAAATGCTTCCAATGCAGCAATGGTTTCTTCTGCTGCTGTAAAAGTAGGGTTGCCCCATCTGCTATAGATTCTGGTTTTATCCGGACCGGAATAACGTTCCATGCCGCTTTCTGCCGTATCAAAGGTAAAAGTGGATGTGGCAAAAATGGGCGTGATATGTGCGTACTCGGCATTCTCGTGACCGCTAGCGTGAATAGCTACAGAACTGATGCCAGTTAGAGGGTGTTTTGATTGCATGGGACCATTGATTGTTTGCCTTTCAAAAATAGGATTATTCAAGTGCTATTGGTTATTTTGTATGGAATATATAAATCCATACAATGCAAATGGATGAATCATTAAATTTCTTAAAGCTTTTTAATAATATGCAGCGGATAACTATAAAAATTAGGATGCAAAAATTTGATACTGGACAGATGAAAAAAATTGGCGCTTTATTGGTGGCATTAATTTGGCTAACAACATTAGAAGCTCAAAATATTTTCGCCTCATTAAACGATACGGCCACCATTAGCAAATTTGAAGCCCCTTCTGCGGCTGCACCCGTCATGGCCAAAAAATGGAACCAAATTCATACCAAGTGGTTTAACCTGAATTTTGGTGCTGCTTTTATATTGGACCATAATATTCTGAGCCAAAATGCTGAAAATATTCAGCAGGTTGGTAAAGTAGATCCCGGAACAGAATTCAGGGGAGAACGTTTGATGGTTTCAGGGAATATTCTGTTGTTTAAGAACCCTTGGCGTTATATGGTAAGTGCCAATTTCAATGGCTTAGATGCCGAGCCGGGTTCCAAAAAATTCGATTTTATAGATTGGAACTTAGAGATTCCGTTTAATGGTAATGCAGGATGGCTCACATTGGGTAAACAAAAAGAAGGGGTAGGTATGGAATACGTTGCACCGGGAACCCAGCTAGGTTTTATGGAAAGAGGATCTGGTGTTCCCATGTTTGTAAGACAAAGAAATATTGGGATCAGATATTCCAATTCTGTCTTAAATAATCGCTTAGCCTATACCGTTGGTGTCTTTAATAATTATTGGGAAACGGGCAAGTCTTTTTCAGCCAATGGGTCACAGTATACATTTCGCATTACTGGTTTGCCCCAATATGTATCTGATAGAAACTTGATGCATATTGGTTTTGGATTTAGACATACAGATGCTACTGACGGGAAATTGAGTTATAAAGCAAAACCGGAAGCCAATACAGCACCTTCATTTATTTCAACAGGGTCCTTTGATGCGGATGCAGCAAACACACTCATGTTTGAATGGGTGAAAGTGAATGGACCTGTTGCTTTTATTGCAGAGTATATGAACACGGCTGTAAAAAGCGTTTCAAAAGGTAATCCAAGGTTT
>CAIZMD010000092.1 GCA_903933995.1 uncultured Bacteroidota bacterium | reverse complement strand
TTGATTTCTTTTAAATGCTCTTCTCTGCTTGCACTGGCTTTTCTAATAATTGCATATGCAGGATCTTCCGCTCCAGAACTAACCACCACTTCTTTTAAGTCATAGCGTTGTAATACCAATTCAAAATCAAGTTTTACATCTTCATTAGCAATCACCACTTGTTTTTCAACAGATTGATGACCAATATGCTGTGCCACAAACACGTGTTTACCTGGATCAACTTGAAAAGAAAAATAACCCTTAGCATTGGCGGTTGTTCCTTTGGAACTTCCTTTAATCATAACAGAAGCAAAGGGCAAAGCTTGTCCACCAGCTTCCCGTACATATCCTGAAACGGTAGCTGCTTGAACAAATGAAAAACTTGATAAAATGATTAGGGATAGCAGTAGTTGCTTAAAAACTTGGTTTTGCATAAGCGGGAATTATTACGAAAATAACTCCCTACGGCTACACAGTTATTTCCACTTATGTAAAAAACTGGGCTTTAACGATTGTTTATAATATTAATCAGTTTTAGACTTCCTAAATGTGCTTCCAGATGTAGCAGCTAGTCCACTTACTAGTCCTCCTATAAAAGCTGTAAGGAAAATCAACAATATGTATGAACCACCAAGTGGTAATAATTTGGCCACTTTGGTACTAAGGATATGTTCATTGGGGTTATCTTTTAAAATAGCCAATAATCCCCATAAAAGGAATAACCCAATAAAGCCTGACAAAAAAGCTTTTCCAGGTTTTTGATGAACAGCCATGGCAACAACAAATGATGTAAACACAAAGGACCACCAAGGTAAATTGCTGAATAGTCCAATTACATAAGCTAAAAATCCAGTTAAAAAGAATGCGGTTACAAATTTCATATAGTTGTTTTATGCATTAATAAATGCGATATGCCATTTAATCTTTTCCTGTTTTGTCACATCCTCTTTTGAAATAAAGAGTAAACGATAGTATTTACCAGCAGCCCAGCTATTGATAAAATTATCATAGAATTTACTACCTGGATTACCATTCTGCCCCCCTGGATAAACCCCATACGCCTCAATAGTATCGGTCATTTGAACAATCATACGCCAACTAGGTCCATGGGTACTGCCAGTAGCATTGATACAATTTTCACCTCCCCCAATGGGCAAGTGTAAGCTACTCAAAGCCGGTATTTTAAGTAAGTGTTCTACTTTGGTGTCTTTATATGCTCCCCAATCCAACTTTTTTCCTTCCATCAGCATTTTGTCCAATGCAGCACTAGCTTTAACAACCGCTTCCATTACGGCATCCTGAATAGTTTCCGTTTTATTAGTAGTTAGCATATTATCTGCATAGGCATAAATACTGTCTTTTAGTAAATGATCTAACAGTGTTGAAGACTCAGGCCAAGGCATTGGTTTTCCTGCTTTTTGAAAATCATCCTTCCAAACCACATTTTCCAAACTATCCCAGACATTGTTAAATACCGTAATCCCCTGTTCTGTAATATCATTTCTAAGGTTCCAATTTTTAAGAATTTCTACATATTTTTTCTGAGACTTGGTTAGCTTATTCTCAACTATATATTTTAATAGTACCGGTCTTGCCATTTCTGCAAATACATTTACGTTTTCCATTTGAAGCATTTGCATATCAGTGGTAGTAATATCATTTAATACTGCCAACTTGCGATTGATGATAATACCTCTGTAAATAGGAAATGCAGAAGCGCCACCTAGATAATAAGGGTAACTGGTATCTGTGGCCATTTGGTTGGCGCTACTCACAAAAAGCCTTTCAGGATTCCTTACCATGGGATTTTCATTTTCAGGAATGATTCCCTGCCAATTGTAACTACTATCAGAACCCGGCATAATAAAATCACCCTGTCTATTCCATCTTGCTACAAATGCCCCCTGTTGTTTGATAGCAATATCACCCGATTTAGAAGCAAATGCAAAGTTTTGTCCTGGGCACCACCAATTGCTGATGGCAGATTGGTAATCATCAAAATTCTTAGCCCTATTTAATTTATAGAATGTTTGTAAACCATTGCCGGCAATATTGGCTGTCCAAGACACCGCTAAGTTCATCCCCTTGGTACTCTCATTGCTATAACTATGATCATACATTACTGGACCATAGACCGTCATGGCAATCTTCTCTTCAATTTCAGGTTTGCCTTTTATTTTAATCACTTCAACTCTTTGTTCTGCTTTTTTCCATGCACCATTATACCAATATTCCTTCATGCTAGTATCTCTGAAGTGCATGTTGTAATAATCAAATACATCCCTACCTGCATTGGTTACACCCCAGGCAATACTATCATTAAAGCCAATAATCACGGCAGGAGATCCTGGAAAACTAGCGCCATAAGTATTATGCGTTGGCGTATTAATTTGAACCTCATACCAAAGCGACGGAAGGTTTAAACCCAAGTGTGGGTCATTGCATAAAATGGGTCTACCTGATCTGGTTTTTTTGCCAGAAACTGCCCAGTTATTGCTTCCATTATTCTTGTTCGGTGCAGGTGGGTTACTCACATTAACAGTAGACTTAACCTCATGTAAATAAAGTGAATCTGATTGGGCTGGTTTAACCGGTTTGATACTTGGTTTACTATAAACAGTAGAAGGAGGCAGAATTGGATCCAAAGAATCTTGGAGATTTGGGAAGAGTTGGTTGAAAGATTCAAAACCCAAATAATCACGGGCATTGGTCATTTTCAAGTCAGCATTCGCGCTTCTACCTGAAAGGTCATAAGACATAAACATCAGGAAGAGATAGGTTTTAAGCGGAGTCCAATTCTCTGGACGATAGTCTAATAATTTGTATTCAAAGGGTATTTCTTCCGGTTTCAATAATTTGATATAGGCATTTACCCCCTCTGTATAAGCATCTACAGTGGCCTGCATTTCACGATTATTATCCATCTTGGCCATGGTTTGTTCTGCTCCATATACCATACCCATTCTACGGAAATAACGATCTATATCCAATTTACTATCTCCCAAGATTTCACAGAGCCTACCTGAAGCAACATAGGTTTGAAATTCCATTTGCCATAAACGGAATTTAGCGTGTAAAAAGCCCTGTACATAATAGGCATCCAAATCATTTTGAGCATAGATATGGGGAACCAATCGTTCATCCATATATACGTCTACCTTGTTTTTTAAGCCCCTAGTATTGATTTGGGCATTAAAAGAACTATTGGTGGGTTCGGCGTTTTGCCAAAAACCTTGTTGAGGAGAAAGAAAATACCCCAGTCTTGGTGTTTTAGAGGCGCCAAGTGGGATTTGCATATTCAAGACTGTTACCAATCCAATGGTAATAGCAGTGGAAGCAATGAATGGAAGAATTCTCATAGCCGTGTTTTGTTGGATAAAAATACCTAATTTTCAATTGACCAAGCCTAGAACATGGAAAGCCCAAAACAAAAAGACCCTTTACACGGCAAAACATTGGAAGCTATTGTAACTTTTCTAGCCAACCATTATGGATGGGAAGAACTAGGAAGACGAATCCGCATCAACTGTTTTTTGGATAACCCAAGTATCCAATCGAGTTTGAAGTTTTTGAGAAAAACGCCTTGGGCAAGGGCCAAAGTAGAACAGCTATATATTGATAGCTATCAGAACTTAACCGTTATTTAGCCAATACAATTTTGTATTTAGTACCCTTGATTTTGAGGGGTTCTACCAATTTTAAAAAGGCAGGGACCTTGGTTTTCTTTACAGCTACAAAGCTGTTAAAGTCTTTGACTACAATTAAACCCAGATCTTCTTTTGCCAATTTTCCTTGCTGCAAGAAGAATCCCACGATATCTACTTTATTGAGTTTGTCTTTTTTACCTCCATTAATATAAATAGTAGCAAAAATGGCAGGCTTGGGCGGTTTGAGTTTAGCAGGCAATTCTAAAGGCACAAATGATTCCCGCAGGTAATATGGCATTGGCTCTTCTTGGTGCATGAGCAAATATGCCGAACCACTTGCGTGCATCCTAGCCGTTCTGCCATTTCTATGGGTAAATTCAGCTTGGGTAGATGGAAGGTGATAATGAATGACGTGTTTGATTTCTGGTATGTCAAGCCCCCGAGCAGCAAGATCAGTGGCCACCAAAAATTGCACTGACCCATTTCTAAATTGGATCAGGGTTTGCTCTCTTTGCATTTGCTCCATACCACCATGAAAAGCTGCATTCGCAATCCCTTTTTCTGTTAATAATAGAGAAGTCCTTTCTACTGCGTCACGGTGGTTACAAAAAATAATAGTAGACTCATTCCCAATATAACAAAGCAATTGATACAGCCTTTCCACCTTGTCTTTGGTAGCTGACAGCACCAACTGCAAATTTAATTGCCCCTCTTCTTCTTCCCTATTCATACAATCTACCACATACAAGTCTCTAACGCCTGTAAATTCAGGGATGGCAATGGAGGCCGTGGCCGATACCAAAACCCTTTTAGACAAATGAGGAATTTCACCAATCACAAAACCCATTTCGTCTTCAAAACCAAGGGCCAATGATTTATCAAATTCGTCTAAGACCAAACATTTGATACTTTCTAGTGAAAGGGTTTCTCTTTTAAAATGGTCAGCGATTCTACCAGGGGTTCCAATTAGTAACGCAGGGGGCTCTACTAAATTCTGTATCTCCGTTTGCATATCATGACCACCATAACAACAACTTACTTTGAAGCCTGTTTGCATTTTTTTCCAAACCTGTTCAATTTGAATGGCCAATTCTCTAGAAGGAGTCAAAATTAAACATTGTACTAAGTTGACGTCCTTATCTAAAAGGGCTTCAACTGCTAACAAAAATGCCAGTGTTTTTCCAGAACCTGTAGGGGCTAATAGTAAGGTGTCTGCCTTATCCAATATGGCTTGTGAGCCCTTTTCCTGCATGGGATTGAGGGACTTGATAGAAAGACTTTCCAAGATATTGGCTACACGGCTCTGATTCAATTGCATGCGCAAAGATACAGATTTGGGTTGGCAAGGATAAAATAGCCATTTCAATTTCGCCAATAGAGGGTTCTGAAGGATATTTGCATTAATTATCTGATTCATGGAATTATCCCAACATACCAAGAACATACTTGGACTTCAACTACCAACAGACCCTAGATGGGTAGACTTAGCCAGCATTTCCATTGAAGCCATTCTAACCGACCATGCTTACTGTGAAATGAAAGCAGCCCTAACCTGTATGTCCTATATTCAACGATACCCTCAATATAGTTTGATGGTAGATTCACTTGCACCCATTGTTACCGAAGAATGGGGGCATTTCAGGATGGTCTTGGCTGAGTTAAAAAAACGCGACTTGCCACTAGGCAAACAAAGAAGGGATGAATACGCCAATAAATTAATGGATTTTCAAAAAAAGGGGGGACACCCAGATGATCGGTTTTTGGATCAAATGCTAACCATGGCATTAATAGAAGCCAGAAGCTGTGAGCGATTTAAGCGATTGAGTGAAGGTCTAGAAGACGAATACCTAAGAGGATTCTATAGAAAATTTATGGAAAGTGAAGCCGGACATTATACCCTTTTTATCAATCTGGCAGACCACTATATGGACAAAACTATGGTTAGAAACAGATGGAAGGAATGGCTAGCCTATGAAATTGGCGTAATGAAAGATTTAGAAATTAGCGGAGAACGGATCCATTAAAAAGCATTTACCGCTAGCTATTATTTTGACCAATTCCTGTTTCAAAATAAGCCAATTCTTTCTCAAAATCTAAATTGGGAAATTGATTAGACAAGACACTTGTTTTTTCTAGATAGTTTTTTAAAAATTGCAAGTGCTGTTGTGATTTAGGATTAAATGGTTTGTGCTGATAGGCCAAATTGATTTCAGCAATTTCTTTCATCAATGTTTGTGTTGATTCACTCATACAAGCTCCAATTAATTTCTCCCAAACATACTGTGTAGCATGATAATTTGGATGCACAAGATCCTCGGCATAAAAACGATAATCACGCAAATCATCAATAACCAATTCGTAAGCAGGAAAATAATAGAGCTTACTAAACTTGTCCACCAAATGGTGAACTGTTTGAATTAAAACAGCCTTACTCCTATTATTTTCAATAACGCCTTCTCTCAAATGCCTAACTGGACTAATGGTAAAAACAATATTCAATTTGGGATTAAACCTAAATAATCTATGAAGCAGATTGTCCAATACCACTAAGGTTTGTTCTACCGTTAACAGACGTTTAGAAAACCAATCTGCTGGTGCTTTATGGTTATTCGCTGCTACAGAACCAACTTTATTGCCAATTGCCTTATCTGTTAATTCATATACCCAAGCTGACCCTAATGTAAGCACCAAAAAATCAGCTTCTTTTAAATAAGCATGTGCTTGAGATGTAGCTTGATTAATACCATTCAAACAATCTTCTATCTGAAAATTTGAAAACCTGCTATGGTGGTCCCAACTATGCCAGGCTTCATTGTATTGAAATATGTCTGATTCGGTGACCAATTTGTTTTCAATACAATTGGTTATGGTTTGAGAAACACTTACTGGATTAAACAAAATTCCTGCAGGATTTTCCAAGACTGAGAACTTCATCCTCCTTAACTTATCACCAATATTTTCTGTAAAGCAAGAACCCACTAACATCAACTTGTGTTGGTGTGATATGGGATTGTTCAGTTTTTGAACAGCAAACTCGTAATGAAATTTCATGCCTTAGTTATTGCTTGTGGAATCAAAAATTTGGTCTGCAATTGAAATGGCTTCCATCAAAGCCTGTTCATTGATGTTCAAATGCATACCCTTTGCAGATAAGTATGGAATTATTTGAAGCGTATCCATATTCCCTACAAGCTGGTCTTGCGCCATGGGACAACCTCCAATACCCTTGATAGCGCCATCAATTCTTTGACAACCTCCATCCAAAGCGGCTTGTAATTTCTCTTGGAAATTATTGGCACTTGAATGCAAATGAACCCCAATGGTAGTATTTGAAAATCTTGGAACAATAGTGGTTAATGCATCATGTATGGCTTGGGCACTGGCCATACCAACAGTATCGGCTAAAGAAATAATTTGAACACCCAATGAAGCCATGGTTTCAGTCCATTGAATTAAAAGCTTGCTATCATAAGAATCGCCATAAGGATTTCCAAAACCCATACTCAAATAAAGCACCAATTGTTTCTGATTGGCTTGGCAGAGCAATTGAATTTGACGCACGGTTTCCAGACTCTGTTCCATGCTACTATTGGTATTGCGCAACTGGAATGTAGGAGAAAGCGAA
>CAIZMD010000091.1 GCA_903933995.1 uncultured Bacteroidota bacterium | reverse complement strand
ATCACGGCATTGATTTTTTGCCATAACTCATTGTCAAAACCTGAAACTGCAAAATTTGGATTTGCAGGATCTGAGGCGTTTCCCATTCTAATCACCACCATATTTTTGCTTGGAATTACATAGATACGTTGGTCTTCAGCACCCATTGCGGCAAACATATCCGCAGGAGCATTTGAAACAAGTGCACCTTGAAATACCGTTTGAGCACCCGGTACCATATAATTGGATTTGCCATTTAACCACCACAGATAACCATAGGATGGGTTGATGTCTTGGGATGAGCTGGTACTTTCTTTAAAATAGGTTTCATTTAAGATTTGTTCATTATTCCACTTACCCTTATTTAGTGCCAAGATTCCAAATCTTGCCATACTTCTGGTATTGCTATGATAGATCTTAAAAATGAGACCATTGTTCCAAAATCCTTCCATGCCAATTTTGGATTTTAATTTGGCATTGAAATAAGTTTCAAAGTCTTGTTTGCTTGCTGAAGCAACTACATCCATTAGTTTTTGAAATACATTATGATAAGACCACCTGCTTCCAGCATCTGCCAGGTAAGTGAGATTAGACTTGATCACTAACTCACTATTATCATTGATCCCTGATGTCATGCTGAGTAAGTGTTTAGACGTAATTAAATTTTCTTTATCAAGCGGTTCACTTGTCCAGCCAGTTCCTAAGTATTGGGAAACCTTATTATTGATATTTAGTAAACCCTCTTGTTGTGCAATCCCTGTTGTTCCAGAAACAAGTGTTTTCCCTGCACTATTCCATTGCCAAGAAGCTGTTGCACTATGACCATTAAAATATTCTTCCATGACTATCCTGCCATTCAACAGGATCATAAAAGACTTGCTATTTTTTTGTGCCAAATATGTTTTCAGATCTGCTACTGCTGTTTGCTTCCAACCCAAACTTGACATTGAAGTGGTCTCCCAATTAGCGTCAGTACTTGAAGGGAAATACATGGTTGCTCCAATATCAGAAGGAGGGGTATTGTTTTTTTTGCATCCGCATACAAAAAAGAAGACAACTGCGGCTAATAAGAGGATATTGGATTTTCGCATTAGTCAATTTTAGTTATGACTAAGATTTATATATCAAGTTTAAAAGCCATCCAATAAATGTTGGATTTTACGGAAGTTGGACCAATACTGCTATTTAAATTACCTAAACCCAAATGGTTACTTGAACAATTTTATCTATTAATAATTGTTCTTTTTTCCTGATTTCAGCTTTTAAAGGAAGTAGATAGGCATTGCGTTTGGTATCAAACCATATTGCTGTTTTCCACTCAGTACTTCCAATTTTGGCAACTGCCTTTAATCGGCCCCAGCCTTCTTCGTCCATTTTAAATACCGTTCTAATTTCTTTGGAAAGCTTTACAGGCAAGGAAACAAAATACCATCCACCAGGGCCTTGGTGTTGCCAAGGTTTAGCTGCAAACTGGTATTGGATATTTTTTTGTCGCAATTATTTTGATATTAACTTTCTATAGTCTTAATGAATTTAGCAGGAATCCCGCCAACAATGCAATTATCCGGAACGTCTTTGGTAACAACTGCACCTGCTGCAACAATGGAATTTTCTCCAATAGTTACACCGGGTAAAATGGTTGCTCCTGCTCCAATCCAGGCATTCTTTTTAATTAGAATGGAGCCTAATACCAATGACTTTCTTTGCTTTGGGTCAACTGGATGATTCTCAGTAACAAGGTTTACGCGTGGTCCAATAAGTACATTATCTTCTATGGTAATACCCCCTAGATCCAAAAAGCTGCAGGCATGGTTGATGAATACATTTTTTCCAATCCAAGTGTGCTTGCCAAAGTTAGTATGGAAGGGGATAAAGATGGTAGTGGTTGCATCTATCTCTTTTCCAATGATTTCGCTAATGCGATTTCTGCTTTCAGCAATAGAGGTTGAAGTGTTCAACAATGCAGAACGCTGAATGGTTTGCGCAACAGCATCCCATAGTTTTGAAATTTGAGGATGATCATTTGGAATTAATCCACCTGCAAGCATTTGTTCAAAAAGGTCCATTATTTCATTCTTTAATAATCTTGTTCCAAAAATAATCAACTCATTGATTTGCTTTAATGTTATCTGCCGCTAGTTTAACGGTTTCTTCTATTCGCTTTAGTCTGGTTTCGGCTTTTTTAGCATTTAGAATCCATTCTAAAATACCCCTTCTTGAGGAAGGTGAAAAAGCGAGAAAGTAGTTTAAGGCTTTTTTGTTTTTATTGAGCAGCAATTGTAAGTCATCCGGAATAACTAAATTCTGTACATCTACCAATGCTTCCCAAGTGCCAGTCTGTTTCGCAAGGTCAATCATTTTTTGACCACGCTCAGTAATCAAACCAAGTGCTGTTAATTTTTCAACGCGATCTCTATTAGATTTACTCCAATTGTTTTTGGGTTTTCTAACCGAAAAATATTGGAAACTACTTTCTGCATCTCTTTTTTTAGCAATACTATCTATCCAGCCAAAATATAGGGCTTCTTCTACAGCTTCTTCATATTTACAACTGCTTGTGGTACTTTTTTTATTGTAAATAATCAACCAAACGGATTTTTCTGATTGGTGATTTTTCTCCAACCATTTTCTCCATTCCTT
>CAIZMD010000090.1 GCA_903933995.1 uncultured Bacteroidota bacterium | reverse complement strand
CATTAGGGGCACTTCCTCAAAAGCTTTTGACGCTGGCAGTCCAGTACAAGAAGAATCTTATGATAAAGTTTACTCTTACGTAGATGTCATAGACCCAGTAACAGGCGAACAAATTGTCAACGGAAGGGTGGTGAAAGACGGTAAAAATCCGGTGGATGAATTGGTGATTAGAAAGAACTTTTCAGAAACGGCTTTCTTCTTTCCAGAACTACACGCAGACAGCAGCGGCAAATACCAGTTTAGTTTTACCATGCCAGATGCCGTAACCAAATGGAAATGGCAAAGCTTTGCGCATTCCAAAGATTTGAGTACGGGTTATCAGACTGCCACTATTCAAACGCAAAAGACTTTGATGCTACAGAGTAACGCTCCAAGGTTTTTTAGAGAAGGTGACAAGTTGGAATTTAGTACCCGTATTGCCAATCTAAGTGACAAAGAATTAACTGGTCAGGTAACTTTAGAGTTAATTGACCCTAGTACAAATACATCCGTGGATGGATGGTTTCAAAATATTTTTCCTACCCAATATTTTACAGTTGCAGCAGGACAAAATAGTCCGGTGAAATTTCCTATTCAAATTCCTTATACTTACAACAAGCCATTGATCTGGAGGGTAGTTGCTAGAGCAGGCAACTATAGTGATGGAGAAGAACAAACTATTCCTGTCTTGAGTAACAGACAATTGGTTACAGAAACCCTTCCTATTCATACCATAGGTGACACAACAGTCAATCTGCGTTTTGAAAAATTGCTGCAGGAACAAAGTGCCAGTGCAAGTAATGAATCCTTAACCGTTGAATTTAGTAGCAATCCCGCTTGGTATGTGGTTAAAGCCCTACCTTATTTGCAAGGGGGTAATGACCAATGTATTGAAACGGTGATCAATCGTTTTTATACCAATGCCATGGCTGCACAGATCTTGAACAAATACCCAAAGATCAAAACCTATTACCAAGAATGGAAAAAAGATAGTGGGTCACTGGTTTCCAATTTGCAAAAGAATCAAGCACTCAAACAAGTATTAATTGAAGAGACACCTTGGGTATTGCAAGCCAAATCAGAAACGGAACAAATCCAGGCCTTGGCCCAATTGTTTAACCTTGCTAGATTGGAAGAGGATCAGGAAAATCAATTAAAGCAGTTAATAGAATGGCAATTACCAGAAGGCGGTTTTGCTTGGTTTAAAGGTGGCTGGACAAGTCCGTATATGACTAGTTTGGTGCTAACCAGAATTGGCCAATTAAAAAGATTGGGTGCCATTACACCTGATATGGCCATTCGTTTAAAACCCATGCTCTTAAAAGCAGTGGCTTATCTAGACTTAGTATTTCTAACACAGTATGAAAAACTGGTGAGTAGAAAATATGACTTTGCAAAAGCAGGTTTAAATAATTGGCATATTCAATATTTATTTATGCGCAGCTTTTATGGCGATATTCAAATCACTAATACCAAAGCACAACAGTTTTATTTGAAGCTTGGAAGAACTAGCTGGAATAGATTGGGGATAGAAGAAAAAGCTTTGCTGGCCCAAGTGTATTATCGCAATAAAGAAACGGCATTGGTCTTTGACAAATTGGTTCCTGCCATTCTAGAAAATGCCGTTTCTAGCAAGGGAAAAGGCATGTATTGGAAAATACCAAACAACTATTATTGGCAGGGCTCAGAAATGGCCACCGTAATTAGAGTAGCAACAATGTTTGCTGAATTAACGGAAACGGGAATGGCTTCAAAATTACAAGAACCTTTGAGTGCCATGAAGACTTGGTTAATCCTGAATAAACAAACTAATTATTGGGGTAATGCTATGGGCACAGCCGATGTTTGCTATGCATTCTTAATGAGCGGCACCAATTGGTTAGATGATCAACAAACTGTTCGTATTCAATTGGGCAAGACGGTTTTGGATTCCAAACAACTATCAACAGAAGCAGGTACGGGCTATTTTCAGCAAAGAATTGATGGAGCAAAAATGAGTGCTGACATGGGCAAAATTCAGGTTACTACTTCTAGCAAAAATGGCCCTAACGGCAAAACTCATCAACCAGCTTGGGGCAATATTTATTGGCAGTATTTTGAGAACATGGATCAAATTACCAATGCCAATACCAGTTTAAAAATTCAAAAACAATTATTGGTAGAACAACATTCAAACAAGGGCAAGATCTTGGTGCCCGTTGATGCAAATAATCCCATGCATGTTGGAGATAGGTTGATTATTCGTTTAACCATAAACACGGATAGGGATTTGGAATATGTGCATTTGAAAGACAGCAGGGCCGCTGGAATGGAACCCATCAATGCCTTGAGTGGTTATAAATGGCAGGGAGATTTGGGTTATTATGAAAATACCACCGATGCAGCTACCCATTTCTATTTTGACAAAATTTCAAAAGGCGTCTATGTTTTTGACTATCCTGTTTTCTTAACCCATTTGGGAGATTTCTCCGCAGGCATTGCCAATATTCAATGTTTGTATGCACCAGGTTTTAATGCGCATTCAGAAGGTATAAGATTACAAGTACAGGAATGATGTTACCATTAAAGGATTAATCCCGAAATTTGCATGATGCAGGTGGATTATATTATTGTTGGTCAAGGACTTTGCGGTAGTTTTTTAAGCTGGAATTTAAGCAAAGCTGGAAAAAAGGTATTGGTGATTGACCAGTCCAGACCCAATAGTTCTACAAAATTAGCCAGTGGCGTGATCAATCCGGTTACTGGGAGGAGGATAGTGCGTACTTGGGAAATTGAAAAACTTTTGCCCTTTGCTTGGGAAGCTTATACCCAAATGGGTAAAGAACTTGGTTTAGAATTAATCCGTCAGTGTAATATCCTAGACTTTCATCCCACACCTCAAATGGAATTGGCTTTTAGAGAAAGATTGCCAGAAGAGCGTGAATACCTTCAAATACCAGAAAATATAGATGCTTGGAGAACCTATTTTGATTTTCCATTTGGGATTGGTGAAATCAACCCTTGTTTACTAATTGATCTTAACGCCATGTTGATTGGGTGGCGCAAACAATTGGCAGCTATGGATGCATTGTTAGTTGACCTTTTTCAATTAGAAGAACTTAGAGTAGAAGACCATCGCGTTAGCTATAGGGATTGGGAAGCAGAGAAAATTATTTTCTGCGATGGAACGGATGGATTTGAAAACCCTTATTTTCAGTTATTACCTTATGCAGGAAATAAAGGAGAAGTCATCATTGCTTCTATGCCCGATTTACCTAGAAATCATATTTACAAACAGGGCATTAACCTAGTTCCTTGGAAGGAAGATTTGTGGTGGATTGGTTCCAACTATGAATGGGACTATCATGATTTTAACCCATCAAAAGCATTTAGAGAAAAAGTAGAACAACAATTAAAACATTGGCTTAAACTACCCTACACCATTTTGGATCACCAAGCATCTGTGAGACCCGCCAATATGGAGAGAAGACCTTTTGTGGGTTTACACCCATTGCATCCTGCCATAGGAGTCTTTAATGGCATGGGCACCAAGGGCTGCTCCTTAGCCCCTTATTTTGGGCATCAGTTTACAGAATACCTTTTGTACCAAACGCCCTTGCATCCCCTAGCCGATGTGCAACGCTTTAAAAAGATTTTAAGCCGTTAAAGCCTGAAAAAAATTATTTTAGTGGTTCAACCCAAATCAATGGTATGAACCAAGAACAACAGTCTGCTACTTACAATATCCCCTTGAAATACCGGAAAATGGAAAACCTCCATATTGTGTTCTGGCTATTTAAAGACGTAGCTTGGTGTATGGTTTGGAAGCCCTTGGGGATAATTATGATCATTCCTACTTTGGCAATTTCTATCATCATTGCATGGCGCACTAGGCAGTATATGTCTGAACTTTGCCATAATCTGGCTATAAGCATTTGGATCAGTGCCAACTCTTATTGGATGATTAGTGAATTTTTGGGTTTTGACAGCATTCCAATTCCAGGAGGGTTGACAATGAAGCACTTAGCGCTGATTCCCTTTACCCTTGGACTCTTGATTCTAGCCTTTTATTATGGGTATTGGAAGCCCAGGCACCAGAATGAACTTGAAACATTGTAGCAAATTCCTGTTTTTTTTGACTGTTTTACCACTCATCAAACATACTTTACCACTTGTGATATGCCCTGTCCCGTTTGACCCGCATGCCCTTTGTGGCTAGGGCTGCTCCGCTATATCTTTACTGTATCAAAGTAAACGGAGCCTCGCTCCCATGAAACATGAACCACATTATTGAATTTCTATTTGCTCGTTTTCGTCAACGTGTAAAACCACCAGAAATTCACCGACTATAACTACAAAGGCAATCCTCAAAAAAATTTGCTCCACAAAAAGATGTTCCAGCCCTGTGCAGGTTATCTTTAGTGCGATTACCCTATTTGCGGATTGCGGTCTATAGGACCAACACGCAACCAAATTTAAAAACTGACACTGATGTATACCACCATGAAACCTATCGTACTTGCGATACTGGGAGCTGCTGCCTTATTCCTGCTCATCTCCTGCGAGAACACTGAAAAAAACGAAGACATTACCAACACCGTTAATAAAGACGGCGCAATTGAAACAGCTGTTAAAGTGGAACAATTAGACAGCTTGCGCGATGTCTTAATCACTACCCATGCGGTATGGAAAGACAATGCCATTATTAAAAACATAGAATACCGTGATACGGTTCCAAGTCTTGGCATGAAAAGAACTGTTGCTGAAAACGCCGATGGCGATATGAAAGACGTAACAATAAAAAAAGAATACGAAATCTATATTACGGTAAAGTAAAGAACATGAAGAAATCATCTTATATACAATTGGTCTTAATCACCGCTACCCTTGCAAGTTGCAACCAGCCCAAGAAAAATGACTGGGACGACAACGCCAAAGTGCATATTAGAAGTGATAGCACAGCTCCTTATACCAGGGTGCACCACCATAGTGGAATGGGTATAGGAACCGCTTTATTATGGTATTATGCGTTTAGACCCTATGGTAATTACAACAATGGTTCTTATCAAAGGGCCGGATATTATTCTAGTGCCATTCACCCTAACTCAAATGTTGGAACAAATGGGTTCAAGGGTGCGGTAACTCGTGGCGGATTTGGAAGAAGTGGATTTAGCGTTTCATCTTAAGAATTGAATCATGCAAAGAATACAAATTACACCCAGAAATAATTGGCCATCAGAAGTGGAGAAACTGGGTTTTGGTTTTCATACTACCAATGTTCCTTATTGGGATGAATCAATCTATTACAAATTTGACATGCCAGAAATCTTGGCCATAGAAAAAGCTACTGCTGAACTCTATGACTGTTGTTTGGGCGCCGTTCAACACGTGATGGATCAAGGTCTATATGCCAAATTCAATATTCCTGACTGGGCTATTCCCATGATTGAAAGATCATGGACAGAAGACCATCCTGCTATTTATGGTAGGTTTGATCTTTGCTATAAGGATGGGCAAATAAAAATGCTGGAATTTAATGCAGACACGCCTACTAGTTTGT
>CAIZMD010000089.1 GCA_903933995.1 uncultured Bacteroidota bacterium | reverse complement strand
TTTAGTGGTGGTAAGGATTCTATTACTTTGGTGCACTTGGCATTAAAAGCCTTTAGACCGGGGAAATTTCCTTTTCCATTGGTGCATATTGATACCGGACATAATTTTCAGGAAGCATTGGATTATAGAGATGCATTGGCGGAAACCATTGGAGAAAAACTGATTGTACGTCATGTTGCAGACACTATTAAGGCCAAAAAATTAACAGAGCCCAAAGGAAAATTTGCCAGTAGAAATGCCTTACAAACCTATACACTATTAGACACTATTGAAGAGTTTCAATTTGATGCTTGTATTGGTGGTGCTAGAAGGGATGAAGAAAAAGCAAGGGCCAAAGAAAGAATTTTTTCAGTAAGAGATGAATTTGGACAATGGAATCCCAAACTCCAAAGACCTGAATTATGGAATACCTATAATGGTAGAATTGACAAGGGTGAAAATGTGCGGGCATTCCCCATTAGCAACTGGACAGAACTTGATATCTGGAATTATATTAGAAGAGAAAAGATAGCACTGCCTTCTATTTATTTTGCGCATGAGCGCGAAGTATTGGAATACGAAGGGCAATTGGTAGCTATGTCTGAATTTGTAGACCTAGAGCCATCCGATAAAGTGAGCACTAAGCGCGTGCGATATAGAACCGTTGGAGACATGACTTGTACAGCAGCAGTAGAGTCAACTGCATCAAATATTGATGATATTATTTCTGAAATCATTGCTACCAAGACCAGTGAACGTGGAGAAACCAGGATTGATGACAAAGTCAGTGAAGCAGCAATGGAAGACCGTAAAAAGAACGGATATTTTTAAATCTGGCCCTTGGGCTAAAAATAAGAACATGGACATTTTAAGATTTATCACAGCGGGTAGTGTAGACGATGGCAAGAGTACCTTGATTGGGCGCTTGTTATACGATAGTAAGTCTATTATGATTGACCAGCTAGAAGCCATTGAAAAGCAAACCAAGAACCGCGATGATGGAGAGATTGATTTGGCATTACTCACTGATGGATTAAGAGCAGAAAGAGAACAAGGCATTACTATTGACGTGGCGTACAAATATTTTTCTACCCCCAAACGTAAGTTCATCATTGCTGATGCACCTGGCCATATTCAGTATACCCGTAACATGGTTACTGGTGCTTCTAATTCTGACCTAGCCATCATTTTAATTGACGCCAGACATGGGGTAGTAGAGCAAACAAGAAGACATAGTATTATTGCTTCTTTGTTGAATATTCCACGTGTCATTGTTGCCGTGAATAAAATGGATCTGGTTGATTTTTCTCAGGATGTGTACAATAATATCCTCATTGACTATGCAGCTGTTGCCCAAACCTTGGGATTGAAAAATGTGACTTATATTCCTATCAGTGCCTTGAATGGAGACAATATTGTAGAACCCTCTACCCATTTTAGTTGGTACGATGGAAAGCCTTTATTGCAAATTTTGGAAGAAGTTCCTATTTACAATGATATTAATTTAACGGATGCTAGATTCCCAGTTCAATATGTAATTAGACCTCAAACAGAAGCCCTGCATGATTATAGGGGATATGCTGGTAAGATAGTTAGTGGTATTTATCGCAAGGGCGATGCTATAACCATTCAACCCTCCGGAATCAGTTCTACTATTGCGGCTATTGAAGTTGGTGGTGTAGAAGTAGCTGAAGCATTTGCGCCTCAAAGTGCGGTATTGCATTTAACCGATGATGTAGATGTAAGTAGGGGAGACCTGATTACCCTTACAGATAATGCACCACAAGTGTCTAATGAATTAGAAGTCTTATTGTGTTGGATGGATAACAAACCATTGCAAGTGGGAAGTAAGTATCAATTACAAATCAATAGCAGGTTGGTGCGTGCGGTGGTGAAAGAGGTTCAATATAAAGTGAATGTGAATTCCTTATTGCAAGAAGCAGCGCCAGAAAAAGTGCAGCTCAATGATATTATTAAAGCCACTATTAAAACGGCAGCTCCCATTCCTTATGATTCATATCAACATCTAAGGGTGAATGGGGGAGCAATTTTAATTGATGAAACCAGTCATGTTACGGTAGGTGCATGCATGATTCAATAAATAACTATGTCACAAGCAGCATTTATATCAAGATTGTTCCAACAAAATAGCAAGCAGTTTTCTTTTTTTCCAGATAAGGAGTCTGCAGAGGATTTTATTGATAAGCTCTTTGAATTTTTGTTTTTACCCAAAACGGTGAAACACAAGAAGGTTGCTGATTTGGAGAAAGAGTTTGAACAATTGAAAGACCATTTTAGTGCTTTGGTATATGATGTATTGCCTGAGTCAGGAAAAGTTGAATTGGTAACGGAGGATTTTTTTGCTGCTATTCCTGAATTACACGAAGAACTGATTAAGGATGCCAATACCATTTTGCAATTTGATCCAGCAGCTGTTTCTGTAGAAGAAGTGTTGGTGGCTTATCCAGGTTTTTATGCAACGGCTATTTATCGAATTTCAAATTTATTATGGAAGCTTGGCGTAAAAATTCTACCAAGAATCTTTACTGAATATGCCCATGGAAAAACCGGAATAGATATTCATCCGGGAGCTACTATTGGAACTTCTTTTTTTATTGATCACGGTACCGGAATTGTAATTGGTGAAACAACCAATATTGGCAACAATGTAAAAATTTACCAAGGAGTTACCCTTGGTGCTTTGAATGTAAGTAAAGACAAAGCCAGTACCAAGCGTCATCCAACCATTGAAGACAATGTGATCATTTATTCTGGTGCTACCATTTTAGGTGGTGGTACCGTGGTTGGTCATGATTCAGTCATTGGTGGTAATGTTTGGCTTACCTATAGTGTAGCACCCGAATCCATTGTTTACCATAAAAGCGAAGTAGCTGTTAAAGACAAACACCCAGTTACTGATGCTTTGAATTTTGTCATTTAATTTTTATAAAAAGCTGTACACAGCACCCACAATATGAAAGCAAATAATATCCTTGAAACCATTGGCAACACACCGCATGTGCGTTTGAATAAAATTTTTGGATCTAACCACGAAGTTTGGTTGAAGCTTGAGAAAACCAATCCTGGATCTAGTATCAAAGACAGGATTGCACTTGCTATGATTGAAGATGCTGAACAAAAGGGCTTGCTGAATAAAGATAGTGTGATCATTGAACCAACTTCTGGGAACACTGGAATTGGTTTGGCATTGGTTGCGGCTGTTAAAGGCTACAAAATTATCTTAGTCATGCCAGAGAGCATGAGTATTGAGCGTAGAAGATTGATGTCTTTGTACGGAGCAGAATTTGTACTTACTCCTAGAGAGAAAGGAATGAAAGGTGCTATTGAAAAAGCCAAAGAATTGGTGGCTGAAACACCTAATGGATGGATGCCCCAACAATTTGACAATCCTGCCAATACAGAAATTCATAGAAAAACTACCGCACAAGAAATTCTACAAGACTTTCCAGACGGATTAGACTATATCATTACTGGTGTTGGAACCGGTGGTCATATCACTGGCGTAGCCGAAGTATTAAAAGCGGCATTCCCCAATTTAAAAGTATATGCAGTAGAGCCAGAACTTTCTCCTGTATTGAGTGGTGGCGCACCTGGTCCTCACCCATTACAAGGTATTGGTGCAGGTTTTGTACCCTCTATTTTAAACACCGCCATCTTAGATGGTATTATTCCAGTAAGCAAGG
>CAIZMD010000088.1 GCA_903933995.1 uncultured Bacteroidota bacterium | reverse complement strand
TCTGCGTAAAAATTCTGGTAACTATTCCAACCCTTAGCATAAGTTGGTTTTTGCCATAAATTAGGAAATCCCCATCGATGTGGTTTAATGGCATCCAGAGAGGCGTCATACATGGAGCTGATCAATTCTGCTGCTTTCTGATCACCTTTTGCACCCATTAATTCAATGCTCCATTTTTCTTGGGATCCAGGCTCGGTTTTATTTCTGAAACTTTTATACTGTATACTTAATTCCTTGTTCTTCCAGGGAACTTGAATTTGAAATTGATGGTAGTAAACACGGTTGTCATAAACATAAATAGCTGTTTTGACAAACCCACCTCTATCCGACTCTTGAACTAGCAAGTTTTGTAAATAAAGCCCATTATTAATTAGAACAGATTCTATAGCAGTTTTTTTATTGCCATAATAAGTCTCTTGAATCAGAAATGCTTTTTTGGGAAAAATATGATTGATCAAAAAAAGACTGTCTCCTGGTTGATAAGTTTTCACTTCAAGATAGGAGGGTTGTTGCAAAAAGCTACTTTCATTCAAGTGTTCTTGATCAAAAATTTGTATATAGTTGGTATTGGTTATTTTATTTCCATTATTGTCATTGCAGGATACTACCAATGCATAAAACCCTCCTTTCAATTTTCCTACTTTGAATTGCAAGTATTTGCTGTCACTAGTTTCTAAACTGGTATCATAAATACTATTAGTCTTTTCCCAAGTAGTAAAATCTGTTTCATGGTCATATTCATCGGTTGGAAAATATTTCCAGAAGCTATCTTTATCCATCAATCTTAAATCTGGTTTGCTCCAATACCTTTTTCGAAACATTTTTCCTGGTTGTTTCAATGGTTGAATTTGCAAAAGTAGTTTGGCTTTTAATGGTTGTTCATTTAAATTTTTAACTGTTATACCAATAGTTAACATGCTATCAGTATGGATTTGTTTTTTATATTCCATACTTAGGTAGCGGTCTGTGTACCCAACCGATACTTGGGTATTGCTAGTTCTGCTTTCTCCATTGGGGTCAGTAGCATCAACCGTGATGGTATAAATATAAATAGGTTGGTAACTTGAATCAACAGTTAGATCAGGGCTTGCTTTAAACTTAATGCTGCACTGACCTGTTTGGTAGGTACTTAGTTCACCAGTGGCAATTTCAATAGTTGGTTTATAGGGGAAGCTATTGCTGCGATAATCGGTAAACGAGGGTTTACTGTTGCGCATAACACGGTACTTGACTTTTGCGCTGTTCAAACTATTTCCTGCATAGGCTTTTAAGCTTAATGGAACTGTAATGCTATCATTTAGACGGTATGCCTCTTTAGATGTTTCAAAATTCAAATAGAAACTAGGACGTTTATATTGTTCTACTCTCAGATTAGCATTCCCAATGCCATTGTTTTTAGCCACGATTTGGTAATTCCCATTTAATCCCTTTTCAGGTAATTGAAATTGCCCTTGGAAACTACCATACTCATTTGAGACTAGTTTAATGGAATCAATGATTTGATAATTAGCATCTCTTAATAAGATGGTGCAACTGTCTTGTATTACCAATTTACTTTGCCTACTAATAAAGTCTTCTGTTGTGATAATTCCTTTAAAAAACAAGTTTTGGCCGGGACGATAAATACTTCTGTCTGTGAAAAAGAAGATTTGTTTTTTTTCTTTCTCATATTTTGTTTGGTTGGTATTGATAAAGTCTGGTCTATAATTCAAAGAATGATATTCAGATGTTTGGTAATGATCCTTTCCATAACTGATATTAATTCGGAGATAGTTAATGTTTTCATTTGATAATAAATGAACTAACCCGTTCTTATCTGATTTATATTCAGCTGATTTGTTCCATTTCCCATTATTGGTTCCATTTTGATTTCGCTCTTGCAGATAAGTAATGACTAATGCATTATTCAAAGGCAAACCTGTTGTTCTGTCAAGTACATAAAAATCAAGATCTTGTTGAATATAACTGATATTGGATACTTGAAAATTTTGAAGAGAAACGGGATAAGTACTATCTGTAAAATTCTTATCAGTTGAACAAAGTAGCGTATAGGAACCTACAGGAAGACCCTCTACTTTCATTTCTGTAAAATGGGTTTGGTAATCCGTTGTTGTAGGTAATTCCTGTTCAAAAGCCTTATAAGCGGGTAGTTTACAAGCCAATTTAATTAATTCATTACTGGCATATGCATCTCTTAATGCACTGTGTTGATCTGATTGAATGATTCTAAAGTAAAGTTTGTTGGTATTTCTAAATTTCAACAAAACCCTAAATGGTTTTTCTGGAATGTTCACCCTTTCTGTTTGGGTATTGATACTAACAGAAAGGATGGAATTTTTTAAGGACTCCATTTCTGATTTGGCTGGATGGTCTTTGCTAAATTTACTTTCCAC
>CAIZMD010000087.1 GCA_903933995.1 uncultured Bacteroidota bacterium | reverse complement strand
CAATGGAAGACAGATTGGCAAACTCACGTATACCCTCATCTCACAACTCCATCCAGACGAATTGATGGAGAATATTCCAGCGCCCATAGTGCAGGAGTTGCGTTTGATGGATAGGTATGAAGCCCATTGTCAGATCCACTATCCCAAATCGGCCAAGGGTTTTGAAGCGGCCATGAACAGATTAAAATTTGAAGAGTTTTTTATAGCACAAGTGCGATTGAATTTGACCAGACTCCAAAGACATCGCGCCAGCAGGGCCGTGGTATTTGAAAAAGTAGGAGAGATCTTCAATGAATTTTATGCCAAGTACCTGCCCTTTGAATTAACGGGTGCACAAAAAAGGGTCTTAAAAGAAATTAGAACGGATACCGCTAGGGGTAGACAAATGAATCGTTTGTTGCAAGGAGATGTGGGTAGTGGTAAAACAATTGTGGCCTTGTTGAGCATGCTCTTGGCTGCTGATAATGGTTACCAAAGTTGTATGATGGCGCCTACAGAAATCTTGGCCCAACAACACTATAAAGGTCTGAGTGAACTGCTCAAAGAAATGCCCGTAGAAATTGCGCTACTCACGGGAAGTACCAAGACCAAGGAGCGCAAACGCATACTACAAGGGCTTTTGGACGATACCATTCATTTTGTGGTGGGTACCCATGCGGTTATTGAAGACGTGGTACAGTTTAAAAATTTAGGGCTTGTCATAGTGGATGAACAACACCGTTTTGGCGTAGCGCAAAGGGCCAGACTCTGGGCCAAAGCAACACTGCCACCGCATGTATTGGTCATGACGGCCACGCCTATTCCAAGAACCTTGGCCATGACTGCCTACGGCGATTTGGATTATTCTGTGATGGATGAATTGCCTCCTGGCAGGATTCCCATTACTACTGTACATCGTTTTGAAACAGTTAGGGCATCGGTGATGGATTTTGTAAAAACAGAATTGGAAAAAGGCAGACAGATTTATTTTATCTATCCACTGATTGAAGAAAGTGAGAAGCTCAGTTTTGAAGACCTGATGCAGGGCTATGAACAAGTCAAGAGTTTCTTTCCAGAACCCAAGTATCGTATTAGTATGGTGCATGGGCGTCAACCGGCGGATCAGAAAGAGACCAATATGGCCCGCTTTGTAAGCGGTGATACCCAGATTATGGTGAGCACCACGGTAATTGAAGTGGGTGTAAACGTTCCCAATGCTTCTGTAATGGTGATTGAAAGTTCAGAAAAGTTTGGCCTAAGCCAGCTGCATCAGCTTCGTGGAAGGGTGGGAAGGGGCTCTGAAAAAAGTTTTTGCATATTATTAACGAGTGTCAAAGCAGGCAAGGAAGCAAGAGAACGTATCAAGATCATGTGTGCCACTAATGACGGGTTTAAGATTGCCGAGAAAGACTTGGAATTACGCGGTCCTGGCGATATTGAGGGCACCCGGCAGAGTGGGGCACTGAACTTTAAACTAGCTAGTATTGTTAATGATAAGGGTATCTTAGAAAAAGCCCGAAACGCTGCCGAAAAGTTGGTAGACGAAGACCCCGAACTGTTATTGGCAAAGAATTTGCAGTTGAAAAATTACCTTCAATCACAGAAGGGTAAAAACGGTTGGAGCAAGATTTCTTGATTCTTAACAGTTTGATAAGCATCGGGGATGGATTAGTACGTATCTTAAAATAAAAACTGTTGAAAGCAATTCTAAGTATATGGGTATTGGTGTTCCTAATGGGAGGCATAACGCAGTTGCATGCCCAGAGCTATTTGGAATTTGTAGAGAACAAGGGCCAATGGGACAAGCAAATTAAATACAAGGGCGATTTGGGCGATGGCGCTTTTGCCATCAAGGCCGATGGTGGTTATAGAATGTTGGTCTATAATGGGGAAGACCTTGCTGCCATCAATAGACACAAACACAACGCAACATCTTCCAGTACTATTCAAAGAACTGCACTTTCTGATCAAAGTTTAGAAGGAGATCATGGTGGAACAGGTGGAGGTTCAGGCGCCAGTGATTCTAGAATGCAACAATTGCGCGGACACGTATATGAAGTAAGTTTCTTAAACGCCAATCCATCGCCGCAGGCAGTTCCTGATAAAGCCATCCAAACAGTCAACAATTATTTTATTGGCAATGACCCCAACAAATGGGTCTCTAATTGCAAAGTGTTTACAGCTGTTACCTATAAAAATTTGTACAACAATATTGACATTAGATACTATTCTTCTAATGGTCAAATCAAGTATGAGTTTATTGTGCATCCTGGTGGCAACCCCGAAAATATTGCCATGTATATAGATGGCGCAACTGGCATTAAAATGTCTGGTAGAAATTTACAAATCAAAACCTCTGTAAAAGATATTGTTGAACAAGAACCTGTTTCTTTTCAATTAACCAATGATGGCAGAAAGCCTATTGCTTCTGGATTTCAGCTAAAAGGGAATATTGTTCGTTTTCAAATAGCTGATCCCATAAACAAGAAGCAGACCCTTGTCATTGACCCATTGATTTTTTCTACATTCTCAGGTAGTACGGCTAGTAACTGGGGCTTTACAGCCACTTATGACAATAAGGGAAATTTTTATGCAGGAGGTACTGTTTTTGGAGATGGATTTCCCGTTAGCAATGGCGCATATAATTCCAGTTTTGGTGGTGGAGCTACCAATGGTGGTTTAACTGGTTATGATATGGGCATCATCAAGTTTGATCCCACTGGTGCAAACAGAATTTATGCTACTTATATTGGTGGTAGAACTGGTAGTGACCAACCACATAGTATGGTAGTAGACGCTCAAGGCAATATTGTCATTGCGGGTAGAACTACTTCTACAGATTATCCCAATACCTATACTAGAATGGGGCCTGGCGGTGCCACTGATATTGTCATAACCAAACTAAATAGCAATGGAACTGCACTAATTGGTTCTAGAATAATTGGTGGTAATGCGGACGATGGCGTGAATGTAAAAGCAAAAATCATTAGTACGGGTTATGGTCTCTCCATTGATAGAAACTATGGTGATGATGGAAGGAGTGAAGTGATTTTAGACGAGGCAGGAAATATTTATTTGTCTTCCTGTACGCAGTCAGTGAACTTCCCCGTGTTAAATGCAGCTCAGCCCAATAATGGTGGAAGAAGCACAGCCAATGGAAGGGCACAGGATGGAGTAGTAATGAAATTCTCTCCAACACTTGCCACACCTATCTTTTCTACTTATTTGGGTGGTGCTGAAGACGATGCTGCTTTTGTGCTAGCATTAAAACCAGACAATGGGGATTTATATGTAGCTGGTGCCACGGCCAGTTCTGATTTTTTTGGAGATAAATCTGGTATGTATCAATCCAGTTTTCAAGGTGGCATCTGTGATGGATTTGTGGCCATTTTTGACAACAACGGTGTTTCAAAAAAGACGAGTTATTTTGGCACCAACGGCATTGACGTGATTTACGGTATCCAGTTTGATAAATTCAACTTTCCCTATATCATGGGTACCACTACCGGAAATATTCCTGTGCAAAATGCGGTCTTTAGTCAAGCTGGTGGTAAGCAATTTATCACCAAGTTTAATGCAGATGTAAACACGGTAATTTTTAGTACCAATTTTGGAACCAATGCCTCCGTACCCAATATATCGCCAACAGCATTTTTGATTGACCGTTGTGAAAATATTTATGTTTCTGGATGGGGTGGATTGGGTAATACAGAAGGTGGTTATCCTGCCAGTGCGGGTACCAGAGGTTTGGTAGTTACACCTGATGCTGTTTTAGGTACCACGGATGGTAGTGACTTTTATTTTATTGTGTTAGAAAAGAATGCCAATAGCTTAAAGTATGGTAGTTTCTTTGGACAAAATGGAGGTGGATATCCAGACCACGTTGATGGAGGTACTAGCCGCTTTGACCGCAATGGGATTATCTATCAGTCTGTTTGTGCCAACTGTGCTGGTGGTGCTAGATTTCCTACATCGGCAGGTGTTTGGGGCCCTAATAACAATGCCCTAAATGCAGCTACAGGTGGAGGTTGTAACCTAGCTGCCATTAAAATTGCATTCAACTTAGCGGGTGTGGGTTCAGACCTTGTAGCATCTATAAAAGGCAGACCCAGAGACACTTCTGGTTGTGTGCCACTCTCTGTAGATTTTGAAGATTCCTTGGCCATGGGTCAATTGTATATTTGGGACTATAATGATGGTTCTAAAAGAGATACCACTAGGATTCCAAAAACCACTCACGTCTTTAATAATATTGGCGTCTATAGGGTTAAATTGATCTCTATAGATTCTTCTGCCTGCAATATTGCAGACAGTTCTTATGTGAATTTACGCGTGCGAAATGATGAAGCCATTCTTGGTTTTACAGCCGCCAAACAACCACCTTGTGCTTCTCTTAGTTATTTGTTTACCAATACCAGTAGTCCGCCAGTAACCGTTCCAGCCAAACCATTTAAAGCCAATTCTTTTTTATGGATTTTTGGAGATGGGAATACACAAACTACCGGAACACAAGCTGTAACACATACTTATGCCACTGCCGGAACCTATGACGTAAAATTGGTCTTAACCGATACCAATTATTGTAATCATTCAGATACGGTAACCATGCAGATCAGGATTTCACCAAACGTGAAAGCCCAGTTTACAACACCTGCAGTAGGTTGCGCGCCTTATAATGCATTGTTCAACAACACTTCATTAGCTGGTACGGATTTTCTCTGGGATTTTGGTGACGGTACTACTTCTACCCAAACTAGCCCTTCACATTTTTATCCAACTGTGGGTACATATCAAGTGGTGCTGATTGCCAATGATACCAATACTTGTAACAAAACGGATACTACTAGGTTTACACTAACGGTGAGCAATAAACCAACGGCTTTTTATAGTTATTCTCCGCAACCAACAGAGCCTAATACAGCGGTAAGTTTTACCAATAGTTCTATAGGTGGGGTTCGTTATAAATGGTTGTTTGGAGACGGAGATTCTGTGATTACTACCCGAATAGATACAACCATTAGGCATATCTACCCAGCTACCAATACCTACAATGCATGTTTAATAGCATTTAATGCGGGTGGCTGTTCGGATACAACTTGTCAGTCTATTCCAGTAACCATTAATCCTATCATGGATGTGCCCAATGCTTTCTCGCCCAATGGCGATGGTAAGAATGATAGAATCTATGTTCGTGGTTTTGGGATAGAGCAAATGACTTGGAGAATTTATGACCGTTGGGGTAACCAAGTGTTTGCAACAGCTGATCCTAATGAAGGTTGGGATGGTACTTTTAATGGAAGACTTTTGGCACAAGATGTTTACCATTATACGGTGCAGATAGTCTTTAGTTCCAAAGAGAAGCTGGTTAAAAAAGGAGATATTACTTTATTGAGATAATGATATGATGAAGGAAAGAATCAAACATATTAGTTTACTATTAGTACTGTTGGTGGGCTTGAAAACCCAAGCACAAGACCTGCACTATTCTCAGTATTTTAATGCGCCACTCTTGGTGAATCCAGCCAACACGGGATTTAATCCGGACTATGATTATAGAATTGGGGGCAATTATAGAAACCAATGGGCCAATGTAGGTACACCCTATAAAACCATGGGTATTTGGGGAGACGTTAAAGCCTTTGGTAACCGTTTCGAAAATGGTTGGATGGGATTGGGTGGATCTATTATCAAAGACGTAGCAGGTTCAGGTAACCTTAGTTCTACAGGGGCTTATGCTTCTATAGCCTATCATCAAATGATAGGCTATAATTCCTTGTTAAGTGGGGGATTCTCCTTGGGCTATGTGACTAAACGGGTAGACATTAGCAAACTCAGTTTTGACAACCAATGGAATGGTCAGTTTTTTGACGTGACCATACCCAGTAATGAGCCCTTTGCTTTTAGCCAAACTGGTTATTTGGATATGCAAGTGGGTTTGAACTATGCTTATTTTCCATCGGATAATGTGTATATCAATGCTGGGATGAGTGTTGGTCATATTAATACACCCAGAGAAAGTTTTTTTGATGCTAGTATTGCCAATGGTCAATTAAGCAGGCGCTATACCGCTTTTGTAAATGCGGGAATCAAGTTACAGGATCTTTGGATTGTGAATCCCAATGTGTACGTGAGCAAAATGGGTGGTAGTTGGGAAACCCTGATTGGTTTTAATGCCAATAGAAATTTGAGTGGAGATGGTTACCAGCAATTGATTGTTGGTTTATACTATCGGAACCACGACGCCATTATTCCTATGTTGGGTTATCAGGTAAATGACCTAAAATTTACCATTAACTATGATGCTACTATTTCTACCCTTGGAAACCTCAATGGCACAAGGGGAGCATATGAATTGAGTATTGTGAAAAGCGGTATCTTCTCAAACAGTTCTTCTGGGGTAAAATGCCCTTCCGTGAAGTTTTAGGACTGCTTTGACAACAGTATGGGGCTTAATTTTTATCTTGCAAGCATCAATTAGCCTTATATGAAGTATTTACCGCTCAATCCCCAGATTTTTATAGACAATCGTAAGCGTTTTGCAAAAGCCATGCGCCCAGATAGTATTGCCATTTTTGTGAGCAATGACGAGTGGCCTTCTAATGGAGACGCTTTACAAGCTTTCAAACAAAATACAGACTTATATTGGTTAACAGGGGTTGAGCAGGAAGACAGTATGGTTATTTTATTTCCTGATTGTCCAGATCCCAAGTATCGTGAAGTGCTTGTGTTGGTACGTCCTAATGAGTTAAAAGAAAAATGGGATGGCAAGCGTTTGCGCAGCAATGAAGCAACTGCTATCTCTGGTATCAAAACCATTGTGTGGTTAGACAGTTTGGATGCACTATTACAAACATGGGTGCATTTGGCAGACCATATTTATTTAGACTCCAACGAGAATGACCGCAAAGCAAGTCTAATTCAAACAAGGGAATATCGCTTTATAGCAGAAATGAAAGCGCGTTACCCCTTGCACAAATATGAGCGTGCTGCTAAGATTATGAAAGAGCTGCGCGGTATCAAAACCAAATTAGAAGTAGAAGTTCTTCAAAAAGCCATTGACATTACCGATAATACTTTCCGCCGTTTGTTGAAATTTATCAAACCCGGAGTCATGGAATATGAAATAGAAGCGGAGATCTTTCATAGTTTTTTAAGTCAACGTTCCGCTGGTCCCGCTTATGGAAGCATTATTGCCAGTGGCGATAGGGCAAGAACCTTGCACTATGTTTCTAATAACCAAGAGTGTAAAAACGGTGAATTAATCTTGATGGATTTTGGTGCGGAATATGGTGGTTATTGTGCAGACTTAACCAGGACTATTCCGGTGAATGGTAAGTTTAGTCTGCGTCAAAAAGAAGTGTACAATGCTTGTTTGGCCTTACACAATTATGCTAAGTCTATTTTAAAACCAGGCATTAGTATTGTAGATTATACTGAGAAAGTAGGGGATGAAGCCACCAAGCAATTCTTAAAAATTGGTTTGATTACCAAGGCCGATGTAAAGAATGAAGACCCTGAAAATAGGGCATATAGAAAATACTTGTATCATGGCATTTCTCACCACTTG
>CAIZMD010000086.1 GCA_903933995.1 uncultured Bacteroidota bacterium | reverse complement strand
TTCCACATATCAAATGCCTCATCCATGACCAAAAATCCCATTTGGTCACAGAGATCCAACAATTCTCTTGCAGGGGGATTATGGGCCGTTCTAATGGCATTGGCACCCATTTCTTGCAAGATGCGTAACTGCCTTTTCAAAGCTGCCACATTCATGGCAGCGCCTAAAGCACCAAGGTCATGGTGCATACAAACCCCTTTAATTTTCAGGGGCTGTCCATTTAGAAAAAATCCTTTAGCAGCATCAAAATGAAAATCACGAATACCTAAAACGGTTGTATAATCATCCATCAACAAATTGCCTTTGTAAATGGATGTTTGAATATGATAGAGATTAGGATGTTCGGTTGACCATAATGCAGGTTGTTTTACTTGAAAGCTTTGCTTTAATTGATTGCTGCCATTTTGAATATTCACCTCAGTTGCCTGCTGGGCAACGGGAATATTAGCCTGATCAAATAATACAGAAAAAACGGTTAGTTTTTCTGTATGCTGTTCTTGGGAATTCACCGTTAATGCCAACTGCACTGTTGCCATTTCTTTGTCCACTTTAGGTGTTGTAACAAAACTGCCTTCATAGCCTACGGCGATATTACCAGTGGAAACCAGTCTTACATTTCTATAAATGCCAGAACCCGTATACCATCTGGAATTGGGTTGTGCGGAATTATCTGCCTTAACCAAGACTTGGTTGGGCTTGTCTCCAAAAAACAAATGATCCGTTAATTCATATTGAAAAGAAATATAGCCATTGGGTCTTTTACCCAATGCATGACCATTGATCCAGACTTCTGCATTTCTATAAATGCCATCAAATTTTATGAAATATCTTTTCCCTTTTGATGTAATGGGTAATTGAAAAGATTTTTGGTACCAGCCAATTCCTCCGGGCAATGCACCACCCAAGGTAGTGGCTGCTGCTTTTTCAGTAAAGGGTAATTCAATACTCCAATCATGGGGCAGGTTCACTGCGCGCCATTTGCCTGTTGAAATAGTATCAGCCAACTGAAACTTCCATGATTGATTAAAATCTTGCACGACTCTTTGACCAGCAATTGGCCTAACCAATAGCAAACAAAAAAAGAAACATAGTATTCTATAAAAACTAACTAACATCTTACTTATTTCAAATTGGGTTGTATAAAACCAACATTGCTTTTCCCAAGATCCTTAGAAGTGGCAACTGCAATACCGCGCTGGTCTGCTTTATTAGTGGCACAATAAAAATGGTATACTATTCCTTTGTATTTTAAGACATAGGATTTATGTGCGTATTTATCGTCATAAGGTTCGGAAGAATTTATCAAGTCAGCTCCCTTCCAATCTGTCCAATTGACCAGGTCATAGGAGCATGCAAATCTATTAAAAGCATCTTTTCTTCCTTCCCAAAAAGCACCATAATAAAACATGATCCAGAGATCCCCCATTTTTTGTACAATCGCATCTCCTGTTATGCCAACAGGGTGTTGCATAATGGGGGTATCTAAATAGCGTTTCCAATGAATCATATCCTGACTCAGCGCCATCCCTATTCTTTCAAACCACCTGATTTTTTTATTCCCCTTTGAGCTATCGCCATTGGCATTATAAAACATCACAAATGGAGCACCTAATGATTGCTTCTTGTCCCATATAATGCTGCTTTTGTATTCTTTTTTATTTTCCCACCAACGAGCATCAGTATCATTATACCTTAATAAATTTTCATCAAACA